>CAZLLI010000005.1:0-59425 GCA_964560355.1 uncultured bacterium
GAGTAGCTCAGCTGGTTAGAGCAGCGGAATCATAATCCGCGTGTCCGGGGTTCGAATCCCTGCTCCGCCACCATCTTTTCCTTACGCGCTCGCGTGATATAGTCACACGCATGACACACGGCGATTTCCTGCATCCCGTGGAACGTGCCATCGTTCAATCGACGCTGGCACCGCGCGACGGCATCGTGGTGGTCGCGGTCTCGGGCGGCGCTGATTCGATGGCGTTGGTCGAAGAATTGCGCGCGAGGTACCGGTACATTGTCGTCGCGCATTTCGACCATCGTCTGCGCGAGAACAGCGAGCGCGACGCCGAGCATGTCGCGGCCTACGCGCACGAGCGCGGGTTGGAGTTCGTGCTGGGAGTGTGGCGGCGCCGCGCCAAGCCGGCATCCATGGAGCAAGCCGCGCGCGACGCGCGCTACGGATTTCTCGCCTCGATCGCGGAGGGCTATGGGGCGTCGAGTATTGCGACGGCCCACACACAGTCGGATCAGGTCGAGACCATTCTAATGCGCATCCTGCGCGGAGCCGGCCGCGTCGGGCTGGCCGGCATTCCCGAGCGCCGCGGGCTGATCGTCCGTCCGCTGCTCGGCGTTACCCGTGCCGACACGCGCGACTACTGCGAGGCCCGAGGGATCGCCTTCGTCGACGACCCGACGAACGACGACGTTCGATTCTTTCGCAACCGGATCCGCCACGAGATTCTGCCGAGCCTACGCGCTGCGATCCCGTCGATCGATGACCACTTACTACGCGTCGCAGACCGCGCGCGCCGCGAGCAACTTGCCTTCGCGGAGCGATTCGATTTGGGTGATATCGTGCGCGAAGAGGAGCCGGGGTCGTGGGCGCTCTTGCTCGGCCCATTCGAACGGCTCGACGACGAGGAGGCGACCGCGCTCCTGCGCGATGCACTGGCGAGCGTTGGTCTGGCGCGCGACGTCGGCCGTGTGCACTACCGGCGTTTGCTGGAATTGGTTCGCAACGAGCACGCGGGATCTTCGGCCGATCTCCCCGGTGTTCACGCACATCGCGAGCACGACGCATTGGTGTTCTCGAAATCGTGCGTATTCCGTCCGCGGGTGTCGCAACCAATCAGGATTCCCGGTTCCACTCGCGTCGGTGAATGGGTGGTCGAAGCGGACTACGTCAGCGCCGACGATGCTCGCCTCGCCGTTGCGTCGTGTCGTCACGCCGACGTCGCGTACTTCGACGCCGACGCAATCGCGGGAACGTTGGTCGCACGATCGCCGCGCCCCGGCGACCGTATGCGTCCCTTCGGCCTTCGCGGGCACAAGAAACTCTCCGACCTCTTCGTCGATCGCAAGATTCCGCGCCGCTATCGGGAGCGCGCGCTCATCATTGAAGGTGAGTCGATTCACTGGGTGGCGGGCCTCGCGCGAGGCGACGACGGACGCATCGGAGAGGCTACCGAGCGTGTGCTTCGGCTGAAAGCGACCCGCCCGTGAGCCGCCATCCCGAGCACCGCTCGCCCGGTCCGATTCTGGTCACCGCGGCTGAGATCGACGACATCGTGGCCCGGTTGGGCCGGGAAATTTCGCGCGACTACACCGGCCGGCACCCGGTCTTGATCAGTCTATTGAAGGGAGGGGTGGTCTTCCTCGCCGACCTGATTCGCCACCTCACCATTGCCCATCACATCGAGTTCATGCGGGTTTCGTCCTATGAGTCGACCCAGTCGCGGGGGCAGGTCCGCATCGTCTCGGACCTCGACACCTCCATCGAAGGGCGCGACGTGCTACTCATCGAGGACGTCGTAGACACTGGCATAACTCTGGCTTATATTGTGGACATGCTTCGACTTAGGAATCCGGGAAGCCTCGAGGTATGCGCCCTTCTGCGCAAGCGAGTGGCCCCGCGACGGAGCGAAATCGACATCCGTTACCTTGGCCATGAGATACCGGACACATTCGTGGTAGGATACGGACTGGACCACGACGAAAATTATCGTAATTTACCGTTCATAGCGGCGCTCGCGCCCGAGGCGAATCGATAGCCGCCAACGACATGCCCGATTACCGAGATCCTGACAAGCGACCCTCCGGTCGACCGCCGCTTCCGCAGCGCCCCCCGCTGGGACGGCCCACGCGCCCCTTGCGCGCGATGGTGTTTTGGATCGTTCTGGTGGTCGTCCTCCTGGTCGCGTTCCAGATGTTCGAGATGGGCAAGGAGCCCCAGTACCGCATCTCGTACTCGGAGTTCCTCTCGCAAGTCGATCACGGCAACATCAAGAAGATCACCTTCAAAGGACAGGAAGTGCGCGGTCAGCTCGCGACCGCGACCCTGGTCCCGGTTCCGACCACCACCGAAGGCCGCACGCGCGAAGTCAAAGTCGAACAGTTCGTGCTCGTCCTCCCCGCGGAAGACAAGGATCTCCCCGCGCGCATCCTCGAGAAGAATCCCAACGCCGTCGTCGAGGGCCAGATCCCCGGCGGCAGCACGTGGGTGAAGGTGCTCGGCTCCGCGATTCCGCTGCTCCTCATATTCGGAATTTGGCTGCTCTTCATGCGCCAGATGCAGGTCGGCGGCAACCGAGCGTTCAGCTTCGGCAAGTCGCGCGCGCGCATGTTCGGCGGCGACCGTCCGCGCGTCACCTTCAACGACGTCGCGGGCTGCGACGAAGCCAAGGAAGAGTTGCAAGAGATCATCGAGTTCCTGAAGGAACCCAAGAAATTCCAGAAGCTGGGCGGTCGCATCCCGAAGGGCGCCCTGTTGCTCGGCCCGCCGGGCACCGGTAAGACGCTCTTGGCGCGCGCCGTCGCGGGCGAAGCCAACGTGCCCTTCTTCTCGATGAGCGGCTCCGACTTCGTGGAAATGTTCGTGGGCGTGGGTGCCTCCCGCGTGCGCGACCTGTTCGAGACGGGCAAGAAGCACGCGCCGTGCATTCTCTTCATCGACGAGATCGACGCCGTCGGACGCCATCGCGGCGCCGGCTTGGGCGGCGGCCACGACGAGCGCGAGCAGACGCTCAACCAACTGCTGGTCGAAATGGACGGCTTCGAATCCAACGAAGGCGTCATCCTGATCGCCGCCACCAACCGTCCCGACGTGCTCGACCCCGCGCTCATGCGCCCGGGCCGCTTCGACCGTCGTATTGTGGTCGACCTCCCCGACGTGCGCGGACGCGAAGGCGTGCTCAAGGTTCACTCGCGCAAGACGCCGCTCGCCGACGACGTCGACCTGGGCGTGCTGGCACGCGCGACACCGGGCATGAGCGGCGCCGACTTGGCGAACTTGGTCAACGAAGCCGCACTCCTCGCGGCGCGGCGTAATTCGAACAAGGTCACGATGGACGACCTCGAAGAGGCCAAGGACAAGATCTACCTGGGCCCCGAGCGCAAGAGTCGCGTCGTCAAGGAAGAGACCAAGCGCTTGACCGCGTACCACGAAGCAGGACACGCCGTCGTGGGCTCGGCCCTCGAGTATTCCGACCCGGTCCACAAGGTGACGATCATCCCGCGCGGCAACGCCGGCGGCTTGACCTTCTTCCTGCCCGAAGACGATCGCTCCGAGTACTCGAAGGCGTGGTGCGAAGACACCATCACGCAAGCGCTCGGCGGCCGCGTCGCGGAAGAGATGGTGCTGAACCGCATGGGCAGCGGCGCGCAGTCGGACATCCAGATGGTGTCGAAGCTGGTGCGCAAGATGGTGACGCAGTGGGGCATGAGCAAGAAGATCGGCCCCATCGCGTTCGGCGAACGCGACGAGCAGGTGTTCCTCGGCCGCGACATCGTGCAGACGCCGGAGTACAGCGAGAAGACCGCGCAAGAGATCGACGACGAAGTGAAGCGCATCGTCGACGAGTCGTACGGGCGCGCCAAGAAGATCCTCGAGGACCGCATCGACATTCTGCACCGCATGGCCAACGCGCTCCTCGAGCGCGAGACGCTCGACGCCGCCGAGATCAAGGTCATCCTGGAAGGCGGCACGCTCGAACCGCTGCCGCAGCGCGCGCCCGCGAAGCCCGCGGAGGAAGCCGCGCGCGCCACCGAGCCCGAGCGCAAGAAGATGCCCGGCATTCCGCCCATCGCGGAGCCCGGGCCGACATCCTAGCGCCGCCGCATTGCGGCGGCGTTCTTTTTCATGCCTGCTACCCGTCCCCGTCAACAGTCGTTGCGGTTCCGCGATTGCGCGATTCCCTTCGCGCGCGCCCCGCTCGTCGTGGGGATCTTGAACGTCACCCCCGATTCGTTTTCCGACGGCGGCCGCTTCGTCGACACCGGCAGCGCGGTCGCGCACGCGCACGCGATGGCGAAGGCGGGCGCGGCGATCATCGACGTGGGCGGCGAGTCGACGCGCCCCGGCTCCGAGTCCGTGCCGAGTTCACTCGAGAGCGACCGCGTGCTCCCCGTGATCGACGCGCTCGTGCGCGGCGGCTTCGACCACGCGCCGCTCGGCGTGCCCATCTCCATCGACACGCGTAAGCCCAAGGTCGCCGACGAAGCGCTGCGCGCGGGTGCGTCGATGGTGAACGACGTCACTGCCGGCGCCGACCCTGCCATGCTCGACGTGTTGCGCTGGCGCGACGACGTCCCCGTGGTACTGATGCACATGCTCGGCGAGCCCAAGACCATGCAGGTGGCGCCCACGTACGACGACCCCGTGCGCGACGTCGGCCGCTTTCTCGACGAACGCGCGCGCGCGCTGGTCGACGCCGGCATCGCGCGCGAGCGCATCGTGATCGACCCCGGCATCGGCTTCGGCAAGCGGCTCGAAGACAACCTCGCGCTCCTGAAAGGGCTCGCGGCACTGCGCAAGCTCGGCTTCCCCGTGATGGTGGGTGCGTCGCGCAAATCGTTCATCGGCAAATTGCTCGGCGAAGCCGGACCCGACCAGCGCCTGGCCGGGAGCCTCGCCGTAGCGGCGCGCTGCTACGCGGCCGGCGTCGAGATGGTGCGCGTGCACGACGTGCGCGAAACCGTCGAAGTGTTCAAGATTCTCGACGCCATCGAGAGCCACCCCGACTGACATGCCCAACGTCCCCACCGAACTCATCGTCGACGTGATCGACATCGCGATCGTGTCGTTCCTCCTCTATCATTTGTTCTCCCTCATGCGCGGCACGCGCGCCGTGCACATGTTCTTCGGCCTCATCGTGCTGTTTCTCCTGTCGGTGATCGCGCAGTGGATGAACCTGATCGCCGTCAACTGGCTCATCTCGAGTCTGCGCACCGCGTGGCTGATCGCGTTCGTGATCATTTTTCAGCCCGAGCTGCGCCGCGCGCTTTCCATGCTGGGACAAAACCGGCTTCTGTCACGCTTCGTGCGGACGAGCCAGAGCCACGTGATTCCGGAAGTGGTGAAGGCGGTGCAGGAGATGTCGGAGAAGAAGACCGGCGCCCTGATCGTGCTCGAGAAGGACATGGGCCTCAAGAACTACGTCGAAACCGGCACCACCGTCGACGCGCGCGTCTCGGCCGAATTGATCGAGTCCATCTTCACGCGCCCCAGTCCCCTCCACGACGGCGCCGTCGTGATCCAAAACGACCGCGTCGTGGCCGCCGGGTGCACGCTCCCGCTATCGCAGGACCAGCGCCTCGCGCAGTCGATGGGCATGCGCCACCGCGCCGCTCTTGGCCTCTCCGAAGAAACCGACGCGCTGGTCGTGGTCGTCTCGGAAGAATCGGGTGCGATCGCCTACGCCGAAGACGGCAAGCTCTACCGCAAGATCGACCTCGCCACGCTCAAGAACGAACTGTTCCGGAGCTTCGGTGTGGTGGGGGAGGATCGCGGGGCGTAGTGGACACGACAACATCCTCACCGGGTAATAACTATCTTTCGCGTGGCGGTTTCTCCGTTCGCAAGCACCTTGTAAAAATACACTCCGCTGGCGAGGCGATTGCCGCGTTCGTCGCGACCATCGAACGGAACCCGGATCCATCCGGCTGCACGCTCCGGGATCATTTCACTTCGAACCTTTCGACCCGTCACGTCATAGACGCTGATGTCCATTCGGGCTTTCCTCGGTAGCCCGATTTCAAATGCCGTCGCTTCGGCGAAGGGGTTCGGGTAGTTTTGAACAATTACCAGGTTCCGCAAAGGCGGCGTTCTCGAAGCACCTGTCGTGGGACCAACGTTGACGATGTTGGATGCGACGCTTGAGTTGTCGTGAACGTCTGTGGCCGTAAGCACATAGTAGAATGTCTGCCCGAGAGGAGCCGTGTTGTCGACAAAAGAGAATTCGTCCGTTCGGGCGAGGAAGAATTGCGGTGTGGGCTCGACATTGTTAGATGTTGACCGATAGATTGAAAAATCACGCACGTCCGGTTCCGAGGAGTCCTTCCAAGTGAGCAGCACGTCACCAGGAGAAACCGATGTTCCTGCTTGAGTGGTGGAATTTGCTGTCATGCGAACGGCTACGAGTTGCGACGGCGCGGAGGGGGCCAGATTGTCCACGGAATAGCCAGTGACCACGTTTGATTCATAGAACAAGGAGGGGTCATTGGTGTGAGCGATCACCTGAAAATAATGAACCGCCGGGGCACCTGCTATGGAGTCTGCCCGCGTCGCAGCAGCAATGCTGTATCCAGGGCTGTAGCGAGCCATCTGATCGCCGAGCCATTCCCAGTAGTAGTCAGTTGTCATCGTCCTATCATGAAAAATGTAACGCCTGTGGCTGGCTTGCTCGCTCGCAATAGAATGAGCTGGTGATTGGCCAACCAAGTCCCCGACGCTAAGTGACAGCGGATCGACTGCCCTCCAAATCGAATAGTGAGTGATGACAGTGAACTGGCTAACATCCATGCCACTTGCCGTCCAGTTCAACGCGACATGCCCACCTTGGTCACTCGGGATGTCGACTGCGTTCAATAGGATAGGATCCGAGTGACCCCAATGACCCGTTCCTACGCGCTGCGAATAGATATCGCCGTTTCCGATAACACGAAAGTCTTGCCACGCGACTATTGCCTCGCCGTTTCCATCGCCGACAACTAATGGGCGCCCCTGATTGTTTACTGCGTTGCATAGATCAATACCACCCTCAGCCCACTCGATCCCACCAGTACTCGTTAAGCGCTGAACGTAGATGTCTTGATCCTGACTATTCGACGCCGTTTGGAAGGTCCATGCTACGATCGCTCCACCTGACCCATCGGCGACAAGCCGGCAGTCGACACCCCTGCCAAGCAACTTTCCGTCCCCCGGCCACATAGTTGCGCCCGCGCTACTAACCCGTTGGGCAAAGGTTGCATTCGGACTACTTCGCCCATCCTCCCATACGACGATAGCGCCGCCCGCGCCGTCGCTCGTGATCTGAGGCGCCGTTTGACCGTTCGGCGCGGTGCAAACGGCTACGCCATTCGACGCCCAAAGTGCATTACCGAGCGAATCAACCCGACGGGCGTAGATGTCGTACCCTGTCCCACTCCGATTGTCCTGCCATGCAACGACAGCACCTCCGGCGCCGTCGCTTACGATCTGGGGTGCCTGTTGGCTATTTGTTGCGGTTGAAAGAGGAACCCCGTCCGCGAGCCACAATGCGCTGCCGGACGAACTAATACGACGGACATAGATGTCATTCCCCGTCCCACTTCGGCCATCCTGCCATACGACAATGGCACCACCGGCGCCATCGCTGACGATCTGAGCTGCCTGCTGGCTGTTTGTTGCTGTACACACAGCCACGCCGTCAGAAGTCCACAGCGCGTTGCCGGATGAATCAATTCGGCGGACATAGATGTCAGGGCTTGCCGGTCCACGGTAGTCCTCCCAAACGACGATTGCCCCTCCAGCGCCATCACTCACAATCTGTGGAGTCTGTTGGTTGCCCGTCGCAGTGCAAAAGGCTACGCCGTCCGCCGTCCAGAGCGGGTTGCCGGACGAATCGATTCGACGTATGTAGACGTCGTACGTTCCTCCAGCTCGGTTATCCTGCCATGCAACAATGGCGCCCCCTGAACCATCGCTTACGATCTGCGGCGCGAGTTGACGATTTGGTGCAGTGCAAATCCCTACGCCATCGATCGTCCAAAGCACATTGCCCAGAGCGCCAACACGATGAACGTAGATGTCCTCTTGATTGAGACCGCCCCTCGACCACGTGACAATCGCGCCACCTTGCCCGTCGCTAGCCAGACCTCCCGGAGACTCGCTGTCCATATGGAGCGAAATCGGTACTCCGTCTGGCACCCATTTCGAAGATGCCCTTGCAGGTATTGACAAGCCAACTGCAAAACCAACAGCGACAATGCATGCCTCAAAATGAAGCAATTGACACCTCTTCATGGTTCACCTCGTCTGGTTTCTCGGCAATTCATGGCATACGCGGTCGGATCTATTTCAGGAGTAGAAGCTTGCGGGATTGGTGCACATGTGTCGAACTCAATCGGCAGAAATAGACGCCCGAAGAAACCCGTTGTCCTCGGTCGTCGGTCCCGTCCCAGCGAACTGCGTGCGTGCCTGCATCGACTCGTTCATTTACGAGAGTTCGCACTACACGTCCAAGAACGTCGTAGATTGCGACGCGAAGCTCCGCGCCGGCCGCCGGTACGTCGAACGAAATACTCGTCGAGGGGTTGAATGGATTCGGCACATTCTGGTGAAGAAGAACCTCTGACGGGAACGTTTCCGGACCAACGTTAGTTGAAATGCAACCAAGGCCGAATGCCCCCTGTCGGCCACACGCAGCATTCAGAGACGGCGACGCCGAAGCGAGAGCAAAATCGCCTGAGTCAGCGTCGCAGAACAGTGGGTCTGCCGAAATATTCCCGTTCGATCCGTTCAATCCGGAAATGCAGCCTACCCAGTCTCCCGAGCCAACGGTTCCGTAGATGTTCGTGCATGTGACACTTATGCTGCTGCTCCCACCGCATGCGACTACTCCTACATCGGGAACTTCACCGGAGGTGTGGCTATTGGCGATAATCGTTCGCGTGATAGTTGAAGAACCGGAGGAAATGAAGAGCGCAGCGCCTCCCGCATCCGGCGAGGCCGGTGCGACGCTATTCCAATAGAATGTACAGTTCGCTACATAGGAGTTGCACTGAAGTGATACCGCTCCGCCGGTGCCATGCGCGGAGGCGACGCCATTGTTTCGAAAGAGACAATCACGGAGAGTATCGGCACACGCATAAACGGCGCCGCCATTCAAGAACGCAAAGTTGTACTCAAACGTGCATCGTTCAAGAAGATCGACGGTGCCATTTATCGCTCCTCCGTCCAAGTCGCCCGCCGTATTACTAGCGAATACGCAATCAACGAACGACCCTCCCGAACAGTCGACTGCTCCACCACTGCTGGCCTGATTGTTGGTGAATTCGCAGTTCTCGAAGTGGGGCGTGCCACTCAAGTCGACCGCACCGCCGGCGGCAAAGCCCAGCGTGCGATTATTCGTGAATGCACAATCCGTGACGGTGGGAGAACCGTTACCACGCAGGGCTGCGCCTCCGAACGCTCTCGCGTTTGTGATGGTCAGACCATCGAGAGTGGTCGCAGAGTTGCCGTCGACGATGAATACTCCCACGCCTTCCTCGCCAGGATCGATCGTCACGCAATTCGCAAGGCCGGTCGAACTCCGGATCACGACGCCCGATGGGACGACCAATGTGTGTTCGATATAGGTGCCGCAGTCGATTTGCACGGTGTCTCCCGAGTTCGCGACCGCGAGTGCTGTACCAATTGACGCAAAATCCAACGGTACGCGCAGCAGCGTACTGTTGGCAAACGATGCGACCTGCTGAATCGGCGCGTTCATCGTGACGGTGGTGGGGTTGCTCGACCCGCTGAACGAACCGTTCCCGGTGCCTGCCCACGTCTGGAACGTAAACCCAGGACTCGGGGTTGCCGTGATGGTCACGGTCGACGCCGCGTCGCGCCACCCAGTAGGTGGACTGACTGTCCCCCCGGAGCCAGCGGTCATGGAGAGTTCATACTGAGTCGTAAATTGCGCTGTATATGTCGAGCTTGTCGTCGGCGCGATCATGTGCGACAAAGCACCTCCATCGCTCCATTGAGTCCAAACGTAGCGGGTTCCGCTTGAGCCGTTTTGTGGACTTGAGGTCGAAATCGTGTGCGATGACCCCGACTGCCACACAAACGTTTGCTGGGTCGAGAATGAAGTTCCATCGACGCCAAATGTGCGCCCCGTCGGGTTCGTGCGAACGACGACGCTAACCGTCGCCGCGAAGCTACCCGTTTCAGTGATCGGGCCGTTCATGGTTATCGTCGCGGGATTGGAGGTGCCGGTGTACGAACCGGGTCCGGTACCCACCCAGCCGGTGAAGATGTTCCCACCGGATGGAGTCGCGCCTATAGAGACACCCGCCCCCGCGTTCCGGAATCCAGATGCAGGCGAGACGGTCCCGCCGGCGCCGGCTTGCATGGTGAGTTGGTACTGAGTTTGAAAGTTGGCTGTGTATGTCCCAGAAGCGCTTGGTGCAATCGTATGGGAGATAGTTCCGCCATCGCTCCATGTGGTCCACACGTACTGGGTTCCAGTCCCACCGCTTTGAGGTGACGTAGTGCCAATCGAGTGGGACTGGCCCGCAAACCAACTGAACGTCTGGGCCGTTGTGTAGGAGGTACCATCGACGACGAATGAGCGCCCGCTTGGACTGGTCTGGACTGTCACGGAAATCGGGGCTGGTACCGATGCGAAGTGCACGTCATTTAGTACCGCGCCGGTTGGAAATGTCGATGTCCACGCACCTCCAGCATTTGTGGTTTTCAAAACCGCTCCACCCGAACCAACTGCCCAGCCCGTGTTGCTATCGATGAAGTAGACCGAGTTCAGGTCTTGGGCCACGGGTTGCTGCGACGACCAATTGGCGCCGCCGTTTATTGACTTCAGAATCACGCCAGCTCCTCCCACCGCCCAGCCCACGCTCGTGCTCACAAAACGAACCCCGTTCAGTGTCCCCGCGGTCGGGTTAGTCGCAGTCCAGGTAGTACCTCCATTCGTCGTGCGCAATGTGGTTCCGGTAGTTCCCACCGCCCACCCTGTCGTGCTTGATATGAAGAAGACGTCCCGGAGCGCGGCGCCCGTCGGATTGGTCTGCGACCAGTTGGTCCCACCGTTGGTCGTCTTCAAGACAACGCCGCCACCGCCCACGGCCCAACCGGTGTTTTGGTCGATGAAGTACACCGCGTCCAGCGTCGTGGCTGTCGGAGTACTCGTAGTCCAACTTGACCCGCCGTTTGTCGTTTTGAGAATCGTGCCTGTCGTACCGACTGCAAAACCAAGGTTCGTGTTCACGAAGAAGACATCATTGAGGGCGGCGCCCGTCGGAAAGCTCTGCGTCCATGACGAACCACCGTTCGTCGTCTTCATTACCAATCCACCTGTCCCCACAACCCAACCGGTAGCGTCGTCGAGGAAAAAAGTGGCGTTCAGAATTGCCCCATTGGGGTTGGTAGATGTCCACGTGGCACCACCATCCGTCGACTTCATGACGAGGCCACCTGTGCCGACCGCCCAGCCGTCTGCATGCGCCGAGCCGAAAGTAGTGGCTCCCAAGAACAGAGCGGCAACAAACGCCAGCTTCAGCTGCTTTGTCCGATTCGGTCGCACTTGCATGGTTCCCCCCGCATCGAAGCTATGTCCGCATAGAAGCGCGAGGATCAGCTCGCACTGTGGCCTCGCAGCGTCCGCATTGAGGCACCCTGTAAGGAGAAGCGGGGATTGGGCGCCAAGCGGGTAAAAGAACTTCGGCTGCCCAGTGTGTTCTAAGGCGCGTCACCCTTGTAGTCGCCCGACGCACGTGGTAACCTGTTGTTCTATAGGGAGATTGTCGACTCGCCACAGTTGCTTCCATGTCTATCGAGACCACCATTGAAGCGCACAACGCCGGAGACCGGGCGGCGACGTCCCAGCTACTGGAACTCCTCTATGCCGAGTTGCATCGAATTGCAGCTATGGAAATGGCCAAAGAGGCTCCTGGGCACATCCTCCAGACAACAGCAGTGATCAGCGAGGCTTACATCCGTCTATTCGGCAACGGCACGCTCCCCATCAACGACCGCAACCATTTCCTAAACCTCGCAGCTCTAACGATCCGTAACATCTTGGTGGAGTACGCACGCAGGGAGAAGGCTCTGAAGCGCGGCGGGGGCGCCGTCCATGTGACGCTCGATCAGTCCTGGCCGCCTGCTCCTGACTCGACTGTCGACCTCGTCGCGCTGGGCGAGGCGCTGGAGGAATTGCAAAGGCTGTCCGAACGACAGGCTCGCATCATCGACCTGCGATACTTCGTTGGCTTCACTGTCGAGGAGACTGCCGCAGCGCTCGGCGTTAGCGACAAGACCATCAAGAACGAAACCAGCGCCGCCAAAGCCTGGCTGTATGGCCGCCTCTCTGGGTGAGCGAACGACGTGGACGCGCACCTTCACGCTCGCGCGACCGAACTCTTCACGCGGGCGCTCGAAATTCCAGCGGACTACCGAGCCGGCTTCATCGAACGCGAGTCCGCGGGTGACGAGGAACTAGCTGGTCTCGCGCTTTATCTCCTCGCCAACCACACCGAAGGTTCCCTCTCCCGCTATTTCAATCCCGCAAATTCGAACACGACGCTCGATGAACTAAAGCCGGGCGACACGGTACACAACTATCGCATCATGAGCCTGCTCGGCTCGGGCGGGATGGGTGTCGTCTATCGAGCCGAACAGCTCGCGCCCGTTCGTCGCCATGTCGCTCTCAAGATCCTACGTGTCGGAATGGATACGCGCGAGCTGCTCGCGCGCTTCGACGCAGAACGGCAAGCACTGGCACTAATGGATCATCCCGCCATCGCCCGCGTCTTCGACGCGGGTGCTACGGATCGCGGACGGCCGTACTTCGTAATGGAGTTTGTCGACGGAGTTGCGATCACGGAGTATTGCAATCGGCGAAACATGGAGGTGCCGGCCCGTCTTCGACTTTTCGTAGAGGTTTGCAACGGAGTCCAGCACGCCCACCAGCGCGGCATCATTCACCGCGATATCAAGCCGTCTAATGTGCTCGTGGGTGAGTACGGCGGCTTTCCTCAACCCAAGATCATCGACTTCGGAATTGCGCGTGCGACGAATCAATCTTTGACGGACCAGACTCTCCACACGCGTCAGGGCGTTATGCTTGGAACGCCGTCATACATGAGTCCCGAGCAGGCTGAAATGGGTGGTCCCCCCGACACCCGCGCCGACGTCTATTCGTTGGGCGCTCTGTTGTACGAATTGCTGACCGATCGTCCGCCGTTCGAATTTCGCGATCAAACGATCGACACCATCCGCAACACGATAGCATCCGTGGATCCGGCGCGACCGAGCGCCAGACTGAGCGCGCTCGACACCACGCGCCAAATGTCCATTGCCACCCAGAGACAATCCGACCCGAAGCGCCTGATTGCACTACTACGCTCAGACCTCGATTGGATCGTGATGCGGGCGCTGGAAAAAGATCGAAGCCGGCGTTACGACTCCGCGTCGGAATTAGCCACCGACGTCGAGCGCTACCTGCACGGCGAGCCCGTTGTCGCGCGGCCACCAACGATCCGCTATCAGGTTCGGAAGTACGTGCGTCGACATCGCTACTTGGTAGTAGGTACGGCGGCGGTCGTCGCCGCTCTGGTCGCCGGACTAGCGGCAACGATGTGGCAAGCACGGGAAGCTCGTAACCGATTGACGGCCCTTCAATCCGCTGCGTCGTCCATGGTGAACCAGTTGCACGCATATCATGACGTTCCTAGCACCCTTGCGTCGCGCCGCGAGCTAGCTGCGTACGCAAGCCAGTTGCTAGACGAGATGGGCGAGGTCGACGTGAGGGACACAGAAGCCGCCCGACAGCTCGCCAGCGCGCTGGAAGCACTGGGGCGTCTCCAAGCGGACTTCTATTCGCAAAGCACTGGTGAATACGAAGCCGGAATCAAGAACCTGATACGGGCAAACGATATTCGCACCGAACTGTTTCGTCGCGACCCACAGAACGAACTGTTGGCAACCGAGCTTCTCAATGCTCGTTATCTCTACGCAGCAATGGCGGGCCCCAAGGAGGAGTACCTCGCTGATGCCATCGCAATTGGCGAACGGTTCATCTCTCCCGATACATCGAACAGCGCGCTCGCGTTGAATCTCTCGCTTCTCTATGACAGGGCCGCTGTAAAGAACGACTTTGGTGGCGACATGCGCGCTGCACGCTCGTTCGACGATCTCTCGTTTCGATTGCGCTATCGCATGGCCAGTCGACTCCCCAACGACCTAGGGTGGGCGAGACACTTGGCCGTCAGCTATCGTCTGTTTGCGGTCACCCAGACGGACTATGCAAAGGCCGAGGACTACGCCCATCGGTCCTTGGACATTTCCCAGCGCTTGGCCAATGTACAACCTTTCAGCTATCGCGCGTTATTCGACTTGTCGAGCGCCCACCGCGTGTGCAGTGACGTACTCCGGTGGCACGGTCGTTTCGATGAGGCGTTGCCTCACTTGCACGAGTGTCTTCGGATTCGACGTACGCTGGTGCGACAAGACCAGCAGAATATGCGCGGCCGGCACTATCTCGCTCTTGCGCTTCACGAAATCGGCGAGGTCCATCTCGCCGCAGGAGATGTCGACTCGGCACTTTTCTATCATTCCGCCGGAGCGCGGATGCAGTACCACATAGCTGACCTGACTTCGGCAAATTGGTGGACAGACGCCCTGGCGTGGAGTGATCTGCAATTGGCGCGAACGACGGATGCGCAGGGGCAGTTCGACAGTTCGCTGGTTTGGTATCAGCGAGCGCTGCCTCGCCTCTATCCCGGCATACCATGGGCTCCGCTCGAGCGACTCATGGCATGGAGATATCTCGACGAGTATGCGCACGTCATGGAGCGTGCCGGTCGAGAGACTGCGGCCGATAGTTTGCATTGGTACTCCGGAGTACTGGTCGATTCGTTGGCCGCCGTACTACAACATTCGCCCTGTGGCGAAGCGCATGAAGACGTGGTATGCGCGTACGTCCACTTGGCTCTCGAATTGGCAGACGACCCGGATCGAGCTTACCAACTGATGGCAATGGCACGGGACAACGCGAACCGGTACCTCGGTCATGAGCACGCGTTGACGAGAAGGGTACATGACCTGGACGAGGCAATCGAGAGATGTGGATCAAACCGAATCGTACTGCACGATGTCGTGGCCGCCGCCAAGGCCAGACCGGACTCGTTCCGGGTTGCACAGGTATTGTATTTCCAGTCTACCCCACTCTGGGGGTTAAACGCGTGGCCGCGAATCTTGAGCACCGGGGATGGCGATTACAAGAGTCCTCAGTGACGGAGCGTTGCGGCACGACCGGATCGATTTCGTTTGCCCCTGACGACGGCTTTCTTCGCTTACTATGCTGCCGGGTAGGAGTGGACGCCCCCTGCTCGGCATGCAAGGGGTCGGGCCACGTGTGATTGCGGCTGCTATCCACACGGCGCCGACGAGGTAGCGGCACCGGGGCGAAAGCTCTGGTGCCGTCTACTCTCTTGCGAGAGCTTGTCGGTTTCGATGTGGCAAGGACCTTCCAGCGATTGCCGACTGCTACTGTGGCCGCGGCCATCGCTGTACCGATATATTTCGACTCGCACCCATCTCTACTCCAAAGTACCGCGCTCTAGGGCCTTATGGCCGAAGGCGTCGGTCGCGGGCGCAAAGAGTCGCCGCTGAAAAGACCGACCACTCAGGGAATCTCAAACTACCCCTGTTATCTCAGTTTCGCGCTTCTCCATTGTGAAGCTACTACGCCCCCGACTTGGCGCGTGACTTGGGTGTCAACCCGTGTGTGATTGCGGCTGCTGTCTGCAGGTGTTCGACACGCCTGGCGGCACCGGGGTGAAGGTCCCTGGTGCCGCAGGCGCAGCTCAGATGGCGGCACGGAGGAGATATGACACGAAGCTTGCAGACCGACCATTCGAAGAGAAACATTGTGCTTGTCGCGTTCCTGTTCTTGATCGCTGGCTGCGGAGACGGAGACCCTCCTCTTGATCCCGGTCCCCGGGTCACCTCGGACTCCTTGATGGCCCTAACGGAAGTGAGCGAGGATCGGACGGAAGCGGCTGCCGACATTGTCAGCAACACAGGATTTCACACTATCTACTCCCTGGAGGTCGATGTGCAACCGGGGGATGTGCTTCGGGTACGAAGCCAGGTTGAAATGAGCAACGACGACCTAGACGCCGGCAGTGGATGCACGCTCGTCCGTGGCCATACGAAGTTGCTGGTTAACGGACGGGATGTCGGGACAGTCGCAAGACAAAACAACGTCTGCGATCCCGTATACCCCTATGCCCATCACATGCATCACATGCCGCTATGGGCAGATGCCGCCGTTGAGATGAGCACGCAAGGCAAGATACTCGTCGAGGCACAGTATGCTACCAGCCGGTCAGGCGCGAGCCCCCGAGTTAGAATTGAAGATGGTTATGGCCACTTGGTGGTAGAGAAGTACCGCATGTTCGCTTCTCGTGAGGATGCCGCAGATGCTGGCGCCTATGGACTCGTTCGGGCCCTTACGAACGATACGGAAGAGGTTTCGACCTTTGGGCAGTCTCCCGGGGTCGGTGCGGTTGTCTACCATTTGGATGCCCCAGTTGAGGCGGGCGATATTGTGAGACTCTTCGGACAGGTCGCAAGTCGCCACGACGAGGAAGAGCGAGAGCTGCACGCGCAAGGCATCTTTGTCGACGGGGGCCGCGCGAGCCCCTGGACTACCGAGAACAATGTCAAGGCGCTCCCGAATCTGCCGTTGTGGAGCGACTGTGTCGTCGAACCGACGGCAGCGGGCGACCAGATCTACGAGCTCAAGGTTCATGGGCTTTACGGCATCACCACGGGAATAGCCAATGGCGGTTTTCTCTCCGCCTTGCATTTTGGAGTACTTGGAATAGCCAACCCCCATGCCAAGGCAATGGTCGATTGGCAAGAGTGGCGGGGACCAACCGGCCCGGTGAACGTAACGGCAAACTCGGGGTGGCGAACACTCCTAAGCCGGAAGTTGACGGTCAAGTCCAGGGATGTGATCCATCTTGTTGGGTTCGCTCAATTGGTCGGCCCCGATGATTACGATAAGGGAATTTCCTGTAGACTTCGCCTCGACGTGTCCGGAGCTGATTCACGCGCAAATGAATCTGCAAAGTACGTAACCCCGTTGCTGGAGGTGCTGCCATTGCGTAACGAAGTCGTGATGGAGTGCATTGACAGCGGCTCGCTCTCAGTCAAATTGATGGTGTCCTGCACTCGCAGCAATGAGAACCCAACGATCGAAGTGGAGGGCGGATCGGCCGTCGTGCTTGTCGAGAGGTTCGAAGAGCGGTGACTACTGGCGCTGCGAAAGCCGAGCAACCCGGCCCTGCCGGATTGTTCGCCGCGAGATCGGCGAGCGCTTCATTGCCCCCGATTCACCTATGCCTCACGACGAGTTTCCTCGCTCACCCTGACGCCGGGTGGCTGTGGACGCCCCCTGCTCGGCATGCAAGGGGTCGGGCCACGTTTGATTGCGGCTGCTATCCACACGGCGCAGACGAAGTAGCGGCACCGGAGCGAAAGCTTCGGTGCCGTCTACTCTCTTGCAGGAGACGCGCCCTACGATTGCCAGCCTAGTGCCAAGGAGGCGGAATCGACGATGACCAATAAAGCCTGGCTGTTCGGGGTTCTGCTCGTGGTTCCGCTGGTTGGGTTCTTGGTTGCAGAAGGCATTCAAGCGAATCTCAACTCCAAGCTTCGCTCGGCAGTCCGTGCGGAATATCCGCAAGCCACTGAAGCCCAAATTGCGGAGGTCACGGTGGATGATCTCTGCGCGGATCCCCCACCGGAACTCAGCGACTTGTGCAGTACGAACCGGAACTTGAATGTCATGAGCAAGGCCGCTCTCGCGTCCGGCGCCATCGGGCTCTTGCTCCTTCTGATCATTCGCTTGGCCGGAGGCCTCGCAAGGAACAACCGAGACCTACTCGTCACACTCTTCCGACCTGGTTTGTACCTAACGGCGATTACGCTAATTGGCTTGGTGCTCGTTCACGCAGCAGTAGCCATGGCGGCGATTTACTACGGTGAATCGATGCTGATTGGCAGACTTCATATCGGGATCATCGCCGCGATCGGACTCGGAGCGCTTGCCGGGGTTTGGGCAATGGCCGGCAACGCGTTCAGACTCGTCAGAAAAGCGCACACGTACGTTATCGGAATGCCGCTCACACGAGAACAAGCGCCCGAGCTCTGGAGCGAAATAGCTGCCACAGCCAGTCGGTTGGGCGCGCTCGAACCGGACCATCTTGTCGTGGGATTGGATCCGAACTTCTTCGTCACCGAGGCGAATATCACATGCCTCAACGGAGAGTTGCACGGACGCACTCTCTATTGCTCCCTACCTTTGTGCAGGATTCTCAGCAGAAGAGAACTAACTGGGATCGTCGGTCACGAGCTCGGGCATTTCAAAGGTGAGGACACGAAGTTCAGCGAGCGCTTCTACCCAATCTATAGGGGCACGGCTTCGTCACTCGTTGCTCTTCAACAGGCCGGTGGCGGGGGCTCCGGTGTCATCGCAATTCTCCCAGCACTTGCCGTCTTCAGCTATTTCTTCGAGTGCTTCTCCTTGGCGGAGAGCCGCCTCAGCAGAGAACGTGAACTCGCAGCAGATCAAGCAGCCGCCAGCGTTACGAGTCCAAAGACGATTGCGTCCGCGCTCGTGAAACTCCACGCGTTTACGGGCTTGTGGGTGGCGTTGCAGGAAGCTGCCGTCGACGGGCTTAGGCAGCGGAAGGCTTTCGTAAATGCCAGCAAGAGCTACGCGGAGGCGGTAGGACATAAGGCAGGCCCCGCGGCGCTGGAGGGTATCGCTGAAACGCACCTCAGCCATCCAACGGATTCCCACCCACCTCTCTCAGCGCGATTGCAGTCGCTCGAAGTCCGCCTCGACGACGTCGCTGCCGAAGCGCTTGACGTGACACCATCCGAAGGGGCGATAGCATGGATTCTCGACGCGGAAAGACATGAGGAAGAGATCAGCGAGGCGTATCAAGTCCTGCTGGCGCGGCAGCTTGGTATCAAGCTTGAGGAGCCCGAGCAGGCTGCGAGCTGAGACAGGACATGGGACTCAGCAACTCCGTCGAAACCGGCTCCACCGGGGCGCGCGCGTCTCGGCCGAGGTGAGGCTTGACAGCGTTGGTCCGGGGGGGATAAGAATCGCGTTGTCTGTTTGGTAAACGCACTCCTTCGAGGCGCCCGCCTCGAGAAACGGAGGCCCAAATGCTGCGATCCTGTATTCTCTTCGCGAGTACATCCCTGCTCATCGGGTTCTTGTTGGGTGTGACCGACGTCGGCGCGGACGTGACGCGATGGTGTCCCGCGGGCGACGGGGGCGTAGTCGTGGGAGGACCGCCGGTCAATCGGACCGTCGACCGCAACGGCGACGGAACCGTCAACGTGATCGACGCCGCTTGGTTTGCGATGAGCTACTCGACGGCGTCGACGATAAGGCCCTACGACATGTGTGCCGACTTCAACAACGACGGCCTGAATTCACTGCCCGACTTCTCGTTCTTCGCCTTCCATTACGGCCACGCCGGGGCAGTGGTCGGCTTCTGCAACTAGTAGAGCCGGCTAGTCGGCCGGCAGCATGCGCACGATGACCGCGTTCTCGCGACGGAAGGTCGCGCGCGCGGCGGCCATGAGCTGATCCTTGGTGACGGCGCAGATCTCGTCGGGCAAGCGGTCGACTGCGGGCCAACCGAAGCCGAGAGCTTCGTAGGTACCGTAGGCGGCGGCCTGCGCGCCGTTGCGCTGCAACTCCATTACGTGCGACCCCGCGAGCCACGCCTTCGCGCGCGAGAGTTCCTCGTCGCTCACGGGCTCGCGTGATATGACGTCGAGCTCGTGCAGGATGACGCGCACGGCTTCGTCGATACCTTCCGCTCCGGGGTTCGCGTAGCCGAAGAAGATCCCGCCGCGATAAAGCGCGTTGTACGCCGACCCGGTCATGTAACCGAGCGAGCGCTTGTCGCGCAATTCGACGAAGAGGCGGCCGCCCAAGCCGGTCAGCACCGCGTTGGCGACTTCGAGCGCGGTCGACTCCGGCGTCTCCATGCGCGCGGCCGGGAATCCGACGAAGGTCACCGCCTGCTTGATCCCCGCGCGGCGCAGCACGTGTTCGCCGGGTTGCGCGGGGGTCGACGGGGCGTCGGGGCGCGGCGCGGCGGCGGGCCTTTCCGCGAGGTCGCCGAGGAGGCGCTCACCGATGGCGCGCGCGCGGTCGATGGAAAGGTCGCCGACGATGGAGAGCACGGTCTGCGAGGGCACCAACAGCGAGTGGTACCACTCGGTGCAGTCGCGCGCGGCGAGCGCGTTGACTTCCTTCGCTTCGCCGAGGAACGGGTACGCGTACGGGTGCGCGCCGAACATGGCGCGGAACAAGTGGTCCATCGCGAACGGCACCGGGTTGTCGTGGCGGCGCGACAATTCTTCGAGCAGGCGCGTCTTCTCCTGCTCGACGCGTCCCACGTCGAACTTGGGCTCGCGCAGCACGTCGCGATAAATTTCGACCGCCTCCTCCGCGTACTCCGATAGCACGCCCACCGCCACGCCTCCCGAGTCGAACGCGGAGTAGCTGTCGATCACGCCGCCCAAGCCTTCGATCTTCTCCGCGATTTCTTCCGCCGAGAAGCGCGCGCCGCCCTTCGCGAGCACGCGGTGGGTGAGCATCGCGAGCCCCGACATGCCTTCGGGCTCGTAGCGCCCGCCGCCCGGGAATACGGTCAGCATCGACACCAGCGGCACGTTGGGCCGCTGCTTCAACAAGACGCGCACGCCGTTGGCGAGTGTGAACGAGGTGACGCCCGACTCTTCGCTCGCGCGCGGCGCGCGCGACCCGGCCGACGCGGCCGACGGAGACGCGGACGCGGGCGCGGCCGGCATCTCGGTCACGCCGCCGGTCGCGCTCAACGCTCCTTCGACGACGCCGCGCACGCGGTCGTAGGTCAGGTTCTCGAGCCCGAGCGACTTGGGGACGTACGCCACCAGCGAAAGATTCGCGGGGTGGAAGTACTTGCGCGCGACTTCCACGATCTCGTCGGGGGTGACGCGCTGGATCGCGTCGCGATGGCGGTCGGCGAGGCGAAAATCGCCGAGCAGCTGGTAGTAGCCCATGTTCGACGCCTGGCCTTCCATCGTCTCGAGCTCGCGGAACATCGCGCGCTCGACTTGGCGTCGCGCCTTGTCGAGCTCTGACTCGGAGACCAGGTCTTGCTTGAAGCGCTCGATTTCCTCGAGCAGCGCGCCGCACGCAGACTCCCACTTGGCGGGCGGCATCGACGCGGCGAGGAGAAAGAAGCCGGGCCACTTTTCCGCGAGCAGGTCGGCGCCCGCGCTGGTCACGAGGCGCTTTTCTTCGCGCACGCGGCGGTAGAAACGCGAACTCTTGCCCGAGCTCGCGAGCTCGGAGAGCATCTGCAGCGCGGGATAGTCGTCGTGGAGAATGCTGGGGACGTGAAAGCCCGCGCCCAAGTACGCGTGGTCCATCGGCCCTTCGTAGGCGTGGAAGCGAAACGCGGTCTGCGCGGGTTCGGCCGGCGGCTCATTGACGACGACCTTCCCGTTCGACCATTTGCCGTACGCGTCTTCGATGCGCTTCAACGCTTCGTCGACGTCGACGTCGCCCACCACCACCAGCACCGCGTTCGACGGGCGGTAGTAGTTGCGATAGAACTCCACCAGCTGGTCGCGCGTGATCTTTTCGACGATGGGCTGGTAGCCCGCGATCGGGCGCCGGTAGGTGTGCTTCTCGAAGCCGAGCTCCATCGTGCGATAGAACGTGAACGACTCCGGGCGGTCGTCGTACATGCGCGCCTCGTCGATGACAACCAGCCGCTCCTTGGTGAACTCTTCGGGGTCGAAGGTGCTGTGCATCATGGCGTCGGCCTGGACGTCGAGCGCGGTCTTGAACTCGCGCGACGGCAGCACGACGTAGTACATGGTGTACGAATAGCTGGTGCCAGCGTTGAGATTCCCGCCCGCCGACTTGACGATGCGCCCGATGTCGCCCACGCCGTACTTCTTGGTGCCCTTGAACACCATGTGTTCCTGGAAATGGGCGAGGCCGTTCATCTCCTCGCTCTCGTGCACCGAACCGACGCCGAACCACACGTTGACGGCCGCGATGGGCGACGAGTGGTCGGGTTTGACGATGACGGTGAGCCCGTTGGGAAGCTTCCGAGTGACGATATGGGTGGATTCGATTTTGGGTGTGCTCATGGTCTGGTGAATATACCGAAAGAAGAGCGCGAGCCCAAAAAACAAAAAGAGGGAGCGCAGGACTCGATCGTCGTGCGTTCCTCGGCACTCGGTGGCAGCCCCGAGTATGGGGGTCCCGTGAGCACACCCACACCGAGTGCTGGCTGCACACGCTCGGGATCCGGCCCTTCCACCGGTGCCCCAAGGCTCGCCCGACGATCGAGTCCACGGTCGAAGAACGGCTCCTCCCAACCGCCCCCCTCCCGGCTCCCTCTTTTCTGTCACGCACCCACCGCGAAACGACGGCGACCTTCACCCCTGCACTACCGCCATCACCACACGCCGTCGCGGCGCAATCGGTTCGATCATGAGTGAGCCGTGCTAAGGCAAGCGAAGTGCCAGTCGCGCGCCCGCGCGCGCACCGGGCGCGAAGTACTTCGCGACGTGCGTCGCGGCAACGAGTTGCGCGTTCACGTTGGAGACGATGTCGGGGAGCGAGAAGCGTTCACGACGCCGCGACGGCGTCGACCGCGTTGACACACGGCGTCGCCGGCGACGCGCGCGTTTACACGTCGTCGAGGGGACTTGTCTCGGCGGCGTCGACCAGAGCGAGGTCGGCGCCTTTCTCGCGGATGTACTTCACGAACACCTTCACCAGCTCGGCGTCGAACTGGACGCCGGACGCTTCCTCCAGGCGCGTCACCGCTTCGTCGAGCGAGAGCGCCTTGCGGTACGGGCGGTCGGTGGTCATGGCGTCGAAGCTGTCCGCCACCGTGACGATGCGCGCGAGCAGCGGGATGTCGGTGCCGCGCAGCCCGTCGGGGTAGCCCTTGCCGTTCCAGCTCTCGTGGTGGTGGCGCACGATGTCGATGGTGCCGGTCAGGAATTCCATCTTCTCGACGATCTGCGCGCCCACCACCGGGTGCGCGCGCATGAGCTCCCACTCCGCGTCGGACAGCGGCCCCGGCTTGCGGATGATTTCGTCGAGCACTCCCATCTTGCCGATGTCGTGCAGGAGCGCGCCGAACAGGATCGTGCGCAGCGTCTCTTCGTCGAAGTTCATCCGGTTCGCGAGCGCCATCGCGTACGATGCCACGCGTTCGGTGTGGCCCTTGGTGTACGAGTCCTTGGCTTCGATGATGGAGATGAGCGAGCGCAGCGTCGACACGTAGGTGGTTTGCAGCTGCGTCACCAAGTGCGAGTTCTCCATCCCCAGCGCGATGGAGTTCGCGATGAACATCATGATGTCGAGGTCGTACTCGGTGTAGGGGTCGCCCGACAATTTCGGCCCCGTGAACACGACCCCCTTGACCTCGCCCTTGAACGCGATGGGGCAGGCGTACTCGAACACCGCCAGGCGCAGGTCGGGGAGCTTCTTCACCCAGCGCGTGTCGGGGTTGCGCGCGATCTGGTGCGGGCGCGATCCCTCCACCAGCATAGAAACGAATTCGGACGATCGCTCGAGCGTGATGTCTTCGAACTTTTTGAGGTCGAAGCCGCGCACGCCGAGCAGCTCGAACTCTTTGTCGGTCTCGTGCTGGAGCGCGAACATCGCCATGCTCGACACCTTGAGCTCGCCCAGGAGCGTGAGCGACGCCATTTTGATCAGGTCCTCGGACTGCAGCGCGCGATTCAAGTCGTGCGACATGGTGAGCAGCGTGCGCATCGACAGCAGGTGGCGCTTGAACTCCTTCGCCATGTGCGACGCGTGCTCGCGGCGCTTGGCGACTTCGGCTTCCAGGGTCTGGCGGCTGTTGTCGAGCGCGCGCACGCGCGTGCTGCGGCGCAGCGCGCCGTCGACCTTGGAGTGGAGCTCGCGCAGCGAGACCGGCTTCACCAGGAAGTCGTCCGCGCCCAGCTCCAGCGCCTGCAGCTTGGCGTCGACGTCGGTGCTCGCGGACAGGAACAACACGGGCGGTTCGTCGCCGTGGGTGCCGCGCACGTGCTCGAGCACGCGGTAGCCGGTCATGTCGGAGAGCGCGAGGTCGAGGATGATGAGCTCGGGTGCCTCCGTCGTGGTCTGCTCGATGGCCGACGAACCGCTGGCGGCAGTCGCCACGCGGTGTCCGCGCCGCTCGAGCGAGTGCGAGAGAATCTCCAGCACCTTGGGATCGTCGTCGACCAATAGAATGTTGGCGCTCATATCTTGTCTCCCCCGAACACCGATCAGACGCTGAACAGCGCGAAGCGCTGGTCGCTGGTGTCGACCCCGGTCCGAATCTCCTCGTCGACAATCTCGACGAAGCAGCGGATCACCTCGGGGTCGTAGCGCATTCCCCAATTCTCTTTGAGCGTGTTGAGCGCCGCTTCGCGCGAAAGCGCGGGGCGCGTCGGGCGCACTTGCAGCATGGCGGCGAAGCTTTCCACCACCGACACGATGCGCGCGCCGAGCGGGATGTCCTGCCCCTGCACGCCGCGCGGGTAACCGTCGCCGTTGAAGCGCTCGTGGTGGTTCAGCACCACGTCGGTCGCGTGGCTGGAGAATTTCATGTCCTTGAGCATCTTGGCGCCGTCGCTCGGGTGGCGCTTGATGATCTCCCACTCTTCCGGCATGAGCTCGCGCGGGCTGCGCACGATCAGGTCGCTCACCTTGATCATGCCGATGTCGCGCAGCACCGTGCCGTACATGAGGTCGCGCAGGTGCTCGTCCGGGTAGTGCATGCGCTTGGCGGTCGCGTAGACGTAGTGCGAGATCAAGTTGGTATTGCCGCGCGCGAGCGTGTTTTCCTCGATGAGCGAGATCAGCGTCTGCACGATGCCGAGCGTGCGCTCGTTTTCCTCTTCGAAGCGCGCCATGCTCTCGTACGCGATGGCCGCTTGGTTGATGAGGATCTTCATGAAGTCCATGGTGGCGGTGTCGAGGTCCTTCTTGAGCGGCTTGCCCAAGAGGACGACGCCGCGCACTTCCCCGTGCACGACGAAGGGCGCGACGTACGTGCACCCGAGCGCCAAGAGCGGCGCCTTGACGTCGTCGCCGAAGGGCGACTTCTCGACCGGAATCACGCCCGCCTGCGCGAGCAGCTTGGGCAGGTGGAGCTGCGCCGCCGCCACCGCGAAGCCGCGCAGCTCGCTGGGCTCGATTCCCTTCATCGCGATCGGAACGAAGTAACCCTTGTTGCTCTCCAGGAACACCGCGCTCTCGACGCCGACCTGCGCGATGGTGGTGAGCAGAAACGCGTCGAGCAGATTCTTGCGGTCCTGGAAGCGATAGAAATCCGAGTTGATCGAAAACAGCGTGTTGTACTGGACGATGCGCTTCTGGAGCTGCTTGGAGTCGTCGGGGTCGCGCGCGTCCTTGCCCGCGCTCTCCTTCGCCGCGGGCGCGGGCGCCTTGGCGGCGTCGGCGGCGCGCGCGGCCGCCTTGGGCGCTTCCTTCGCCGCGGGCGCTTCCTTCGCGCTTCCCTTCTTCGACGGCTTCGCGGCCGGGGCGTCGTCGTCCGTGTCGAGCTCGGCGTCCTCCTCGTCGGCGGACACGTCGCCCAAACGCAGGATCTCGTCGAGCGATTCCTTCGAGAGCAGCGCCTCGTCGGAGTCGAACTCGCCGCTCGGCGTCGCGGGCGACGCGAGCGCCTTCGCTTTGACGAGCGGAATCGCTTCGTCGAGCGTGTTCGCGATGACGATGCGGGGAACGTCTTCGTTCTTGAGGAATTTGAGGACGGTGCGCGTCGCACCCACGAGCCCGATCGCGAGGCGACCCTGCTGGGCCGTCTCGCGAATGATGCGCGCGCACCCGCCCCCCAAGGACTCGAGCTCCGAGACTTCGAAAAGAACGCGGGCCAGCCCGCGTCGAGCGCACTCGTTAAAGAGTCGTTCGAGAACGTTCTTTTCGTGGAAGCCTAGGGTGCCCGTGATCTTGAATACCGTGACGTCCGGGGAGGACGACGAAAGCTTCTCGATCGTGGTCTTCGGCGCCATGGATACTCCCGGTGAACACGGCAGTGATGCCGGCTGGGAGAAAGGGGGGTCCGGCCGTTAAACGACCTCTTGCGCCAACCACTTATCGAGCACGCTCTTCAAGAACCTCCACTCGCTGCCAACCTTCTTCGCCGGAATCTTGCGTTCCTTCGCGAGACGGCAGACAGTCTTCACGTGCATCTTGAGATATTCGGCCGCCTCGACCGACGTCATCACGACGTCCTGGTCCTCGGCGCCGCCAATCACGATGCTCGAGTAGTCGGTGTCTCTCCACTTGCTCATCTTGCGCCCATCCTTCTTGTTGACGGTGCTGCCTGAGTTCCCACCCAAGTAGACCCTCTCAAAGCACGAAGCGTACCAAAGACATCCGCTTTATTTTTCAAGCGGTTACACGCTTCCACCAGCGTTTCGGGGCGACCGGACGGGCAGTTTGCACCGTGCGGCGCCGTCAAACGCAAATCCGACGGACGACGCGCTCCCGCGCCGTCTAGTGAACCGCGCCGAGGAACGTCGACAGCTGCGACGCCACCTGGGTCGCCGACAGCGGTTTGCTCAGGTACCCCGACGCCCCCAGCTTTTCGACCAACAGGTCGGCAGTTTTTCCCGACTGCGACGTCGTCACCAGCACCGGAATGTCGCGGCCCTGCTCGCGCAGCGAGTCGACGATCTTCTTCGCGGCCATGGTCGGGATGCGGAACTCGGAAATGATCACGCGCGGTTCGCGCGAGCGAATCAGCCCCAGCGCCTCTTCGACGTCGCCCGCGAACGACGCCCGCACGCGCGCTCGCGCAAGGATGTCGGTGAGCGCGTTGCGCGTCGACTCGCTCTGTTCGATCACGAGCACCTCGGGTTCGCCGGCGTGTCCGTCGGCGCGCTCGACCGGCGGGTCGGCGTCGTCCTCGACGGGGTCGTGCACCAAGTCGGGTCCGTCGTGGGCCGGCTCCGACGCCGCGGTCGACATGGACTCGTTGTTGAGCGTGCCGGTGATGGAGAGGTAGCCGCGCAAGATGTCGTCGGCGTCCATGAGCGGCACGCGACGCCCGTCGACGCGCACCACGTCGTGCGGGATGCCGCGCCACACCGGAACGGTGTCGCCGAGCACGACGCCGAGTTTGGCGACGCCTTCGCCCGGCGCGTAAAAGGCGACGTGCTTCTCGAGCGCGCCCAGCACCACGATGTGCGAGTTGCCCGGCGGCGCGTCGGGGAAGAGAACGTCGAGCTTCAGGAGCGGCACGCGACGCCCGTCGATCATGATGTGTTCGCCGTACGAGCCCGCCTTGCGCAAATTGCCGGAGGCCGCCACCACGTCGACCACTTGCGCCGCGCGCGCGGCGAACGTGTGTCCCGCGCGCTCCCACACCATGAGTGCTTCCGACGCCGTCGTGCTGGGAAGCGTGAAGGTGAAGCGCGCTTCCTTGCCGCCGCCCGGTTCCACCGACAGCGTCCCGTGGTGCTCCTTGAGCGTGCGGATGACGTGGCGCAAACCCGGATAGAACGCGAGCTGGTCTTCGTGGTCGAGGCGCGAGTCGGAGAGGAAATTCTCGCCGTTGTCCTTGAGGCGGCAGTGTATCGCGCCGTTGCGATCCTTCATCTCGATGTCGATTTCGATCTTGGGTTCGTCGCAGCGCTCGAACACGTCGGCCACCATCGCGTGCATGATCCAGTACGCGTCGGGCATCAATTCGGGCTCCATCTCGAGGCCGTCGGCGTGCACGCGAATCTCGAGTTCGCGACCGGTTTCGCGCACGAGTTCGCTCGCGAAGTCACCGAGCGCGGTCTCGATGGGCGCGATGTCGCACTTCGGCGCGGCGACGCTCTCTTCGACCGACGCCACGATACGGTCCATGGCCTGCGCGTAGAACTCGATGGTGCCGAGCGAGCGCCGCAGCTGCTCGACGACGCCGGCGTCGGCGCCGCGCGACTGCCACGACTCGGAGCCGATGTCGGCCAGCACGCGCTCGCACGCGGCGCCGAGCTCGGTGGCGACGCGGCCCATGCGCTCCACTTCGACCGCGACTTCGTTGACGGCGACCGGCGTCGGTTCGGCGCGCTCGCATTCCTCGCGCAGCGCGTCGACTTCGTTGATGAGTGCTTCGACTTCCTGGGTCGACACCGCCTTGCGGCCGCCCGCTTCGCCGTCCTTCTCGTGGCACGACGCCAGCAGTTCTTCTTTTTCGATGAGTTCGAAGACGACCTGCGCGAGGCGTTCGTCCCACGGGAGATTGCGCTGGCCGATGACGGTGAGGAGCGACTCGATCGCGCCCAACAGCCGCGTCCAGTCGCCGAGGTCGACCACCAGCATGGTCCCGGCGAGCATGCGAATGCTGACCTTGCAGCGCTCGAGCGTGGGCTCGGGGACGAGACTGCCGGCCGTACAAGCCAGAAGCTCGCAGAGCGTTTCGCACTGCGAGCGAACTTGGCGGGCAAAGAGTGCGCGACTATCCATGCGTGGTGTGACTCCGGGGGCGCGCCGCGTCTACGCGTGCACGCCGGCGACGAAGTCGACCGCTCCCAATGCGTAAAGGTCCACCGCGTCCGCGTCCGCGTCGACGGGGGCCGTCGGCACCGCGATGTCTTGCACCTTGATGCGACGTCCCGGCTTCGACGCCTTGGCCGCCGCGGCGGGCGCGGGCTTGGCCGGTGCCGCGGGCGCCGCGGGCGCTTCCTTGCCGCCGGGGCCGGTCAAGAACCCGTCCTCGTCGTGCGCACTTTGCGCCGGCGCGGGAGCGGCAGCGGGCTTCTTGCCGCGCGCTTGCGCGGCGTCGACCGCGCCCGCGGTCTCGGCCGCTTCGGTGCCGCGCGTGAGATCCCACTCGGCGCCCGCTTCGCGCTCGACGACGAAGCGCGGGTCCGCCTCATTCTCGTGGTGCGCGGCCTTGCGGCCCGTCTCGTCGGTGAACATGGTGCGTTCCTTCTCGAAGCCCGGAATGTCGGCGAAGCCGCCCTCGTCGGAGGCGGTGTCTTCGAACACGGTCGCCGCGCGCTGCGGCACGAAGCCGTCCTCTTCGCTCTCCATGTCGGGCACGACGTGCGTGCTCGCCGCCGGCG
Organism: uncultured bacterium; assembly: GCA_964560355.1. GTDB lineage: Bacteria > Krumholzibacteriota > Krumholzibacteriia > WVZY01 > JAKEHA01 > JAKEHA01. The sequence continues at coordinate 29,134 of CAZLLI010000005.1, forward strand.
CCGCGACGTCGTCCTCGAGGCTCGCCTTCAAGTTGCCCCAATCTTCTCCGGGCTCCGTCGGAATCGCGGGTTCGGGCGCGCGCGCGGGCGCCGCCTTCGGGGCCGGGGCCGCCTTCGTCTTGCCGCCCGCCGCGCGATCGAGCCCGTTGACCGACTCGGTGAGTGCGACCAGGCGTTCGCCCAACAGACGCGTCTTCGCGACAACGCCTTCGAGCGCCTTCAGCGCCGCGCCGCGACGCTTCTCCGCGCCCACCGCGCTGCTCGCGATGGTATCGACGGCGCTGCGAATCGCCGGGCTCGCTTCGCGCCACTGCTGGGCGACACCGTTGAAGCGCGTCGCGATGGTGCGAATCTCTTCGGCGACCTTGATGGCGTCGCCCTCCGCACCGCCGCCGCTCGCCGACAGCGCCGCCGCGATGGCGATGCGTTTGGTTTCTTCGCCGAGACTCGCCAGCGCGTCCGCCACCGCGTCGATGCGCTTGGCCGCGCCCGCCACGCCCTGCGACGCCGTCGCCGGCATCGCGAGCGCGTCGAGCGCTTGCTTCAACGTTGCGAGCAGCGACTCGATCTCGCGCGCACCGTCGACGCAGGAGCCCGCGTCGCGCCGCGCCGAACCGGCCGCGTTGCGAACCGCCGCCAGCGTCGAGTCGACGCTCGCCTTGAGCGCGTCGAGCTCCTTCTTGGCGGCCTTGGCGGCGCCGTCGTCGGCGACGGCCATGGGCTTGGCCAAGCGCTCGCGCAGCGCGCGCTCGAGCTGTTTCAATTCGGGGATGGTGAGCGCCAGGCTCTCCGCGAAGCCGTTCTTCGACTCCACGATCGCGCTCAAGAGAATCGAGCTCTCGGACGCGAAGTTGCCGTTGCCGCGCTCCGAAGAGGCCGCGGCCGCGGGGCGGGCCGGCTCCTTGTGCCGCTTCTCGCGCTCTTCGATCTGGCGCTCCTTGGCGGCAATCTTGTTCTTGAAGCCCATCACGAACTCGCGCAGCTCCGGGTGCTGCTTGAGTTCGGCGAGGCGCTCTTCGTCTTCGAAGTCGTCGAGATTCTTGAACGAGCGCAGGAGGTCGCGGTACTCGGCGCCGCTCGACACCGAGGATTGGTAGCGGCGCACCGCGCCCGCCACCAGCACGTAGGCCGCGAAGGCGAGGAGCGCGACCATCGCCATCAGCGGCACCATCTCTTCGAGGAACGCGCTGAAGTTGAACTTCCAATCGGCCGGCGACGCGCCCGCCAATTCGATCCAGCTCCACTGCAGCCCGAAGGTGCCGGTGATGAAGTAGCTGACGCCGATTGCGGTGACGACCAAGAGCAAGGAAACGAGTAGGCCGACCTTGCCGGGCGACGTCAGTGCCGGTGGCTTCTTGCGATCCACGATGAGACTCCTTCGTTTAGGCGCCGGTGGTCCGAGCGGTGCCGATCGTGTTGGAAGCGCGAACAGTGCGCTCGCGCCCATCACGCAAGGAATATGCCAGCGAAGGGCCCGTGAACGGGCCCGACGACATGCGCTAACGCACGATTCTGAAATGGGATAGAGAGACGCGAAGGGACGCGACGAGGGGCCGTCCACGTGCAGTTTGCACGGACGGCGCTACCCTCGCGTTGCTTTTTCGGGACTAAACGATCTTGCGAAGGAGAGACTTGTACGCGTTCGGTTTGCGGTCCTTGAAGAGGTCGTTGTTGCCGGTGACGTGCTTGTCGAGCGCTTCTGCAGCGTCGACCTCGACCACCTTGAGCGATTCGCTGCGCTCGGTCGCGCTCGCGAGCACTTCGCCCTTGGGAGACACAACTTGGCTCTTGCCCGTGAAGGTGAGCGAGATGTTACCGCGCTTCTCCATACCGATGCGGTTCGCCGTCACCGAGAACACGCGGTTCTCGATCGAGCGCGTGCGCATCGCGTCCTGGCACCACGGCAGCACCAGGTTGGCGGGCTGGCAGATCACCTGCGCGCCGTCGAGCGCGAGGATGCGCGTCACTTCGGGGAAGAACCAGTCGAAGCAAATCATCATGCCGATCTTGGCGCCTTCCACCGGGTAGGCCTTGAACACCCCGCTACCGGACTGGAAGAACAGCTTCTCGCGGTCGAACAGGTGCGCCTTCTGGTACACGTGCACGCTTCCCTTCGACGTGACGAGCGCCGACGAGTTGTAGTACTTGCGGTTCTTGATCTCCGCGAATCCGAACACCAGGTTCAACCGCTGCGCGACCGCGATCTTCTTGAGCTCGGTGACGGTGTAACCGGTCGCGGTCTCGGCGAGGTCGCGCACTTCTTCCATGTTGCGGAAGACGTAGCCGGTGTTGAACAGCTCGGGCAGGACGACGGTGGCGTCGTTCACGCCGACCAGCATCGACTTGGCAGCACGAACGTTTTCCTTGGTGCGACCGAACTGGGGCCGCAGCTGCAGGTATCCGATCTTCACGCGATCCCCCTATCTCGACGCGGCCCGCCGTTGCGGCGAATTCCCCCGCGCCTTCCGTCGCCGCCATCCCATTACAAAAAAAAGAGTTAGCGTCCCCAAAAGGCGGCGATGTGAGCTGATTATAGCGCAACTTGCCGGGGACCCGAAGCGGGATTCGCAGCCCCTGCGCGGTCCCCGACGCGCGAAATAACTGTTAATGAGACAATGCGTTGCGCCGCGAAATCGCCCGCCGTCGCCAACCCGTCGTGGTGGTGGCACGGTGCAAGCATATGTTTAGGACGTGGCTGCTTCGGCATACCGCTTGCAGCCCACCGACCCGCGGACGCCACGACGATCCGCGCGCGGTTCGACGGCTTCGACAACGAAGGGACGGCAACGAACCAGATGGAAGGCGGAAGTCACATCACCCTCGGCCCCGCCGGGAAGCGCGAGCTCGAGCCGACGTTCTTCTTCATGATGAACTGCCTGCTCTACAGCCGCCTCGAGTCCGGCAATCCATCGAACCAGAATTATTACGACGAAGACGTCAACGTGTACCTCGCCAACTTGCTGACGTCGTTCATGAACCCCGAGTTCCACGAGCGCACGCGCAAGTACCTCTCGCCCTACGACAGCGATCTATTCGAGAAGGTGCGCAATTCGCCCGACGTGCGCCTGAAGTACACCATCTACAAGACCAACGCGGACTTCTTGTTGATCTCGATCGGCATCTTCCGCAATCCTGACGGCTCGCGCCCGGGCGCCAAAGACGCGTTCATGAAGGACAACGAGGAGGTCTACGTCGGACGCGCGAAGGCGTACTACCAGTTCGCGTACTCGTACAGCCAGTCGATGTTTCGTAAGGCGACCGCGATCAGCGAAGTGCTCGAGAAGCTTTCGCGCGGGTTCGAGCAGTACGTCGACATCTTGAGCTACATGCGCGGCGAGTACTTCAATATTCTGGAGCGTCTATCGAGTGGCGACGTCTACCACCTCGAGCGCTCCATCGACCGCGCGGAAGCCGATCGCGAGCTGCGCGAGCTACAGGACCAGTTCTTGGATCTGTACTCGGATTACATGAAGAACAAGAAGCCGGAATTGAAAGAACAACTGCGCGAACTAGCGAGGAAAATTCAACGAATCGATGAGTCGTTCCGCTTCACGATGGATCAGATATAGACGGCGTCTCGGGCGTTTCGCTCGTGACCGGCGCCACCGTCTTCGCGTTGCGTTCCACGAACGCCACAATCGCCTCGAACACCTCCGCCTTGGCCGACCCCCGCGTCAGAACGTGCGACCCTTCTGGCAGTAAACGAATCTCCGAGTCCGTGTGGCGCGCCTGACGGCGCACGAACTTCAACCCTTTCGGCGACAAGTGCCGGTCATCGGCCGCTTGCAGCGCGAGCAGCGGCTTGTCGAGCGGCGTCGAGCTCTTGCGCGCGTACTCCATCGCCTTGATCACTTCGCCGTTCCAACCCGCGAAGTGATAGAACACGGTCGGCGTCACCACGCGCGTGACCTGCAAGAGGCGCGTCTTCAAACTCATGTACGGATACAGCGCCGGCGCGAGCAGAATCACTCCCGTTACCGGCACCTTGTCGTGCAGGATGAGCGCCACCGTCCCGCCCAGGCTCAATCCGCACACGAACGTGACCGGCGAGCACGTCGTCACCGCTTCCAGCGCCATCTGCGCCTGCGTCACCCACGAGCCCCACGACACCATTTCGCCGCGCGCGGTGGCTTTGGTGAGACGCGGGCAATAGGTCGAAATGCCGCGCGCGTAGAGCGCGTTCCCCAATTCGCGGAACTCCGCCGGCGTTCCGCTGGCGCCGTGCACCAGCAGCACCAGCGGCGATTCACCGTCGTGCAGAAAGAGGAAGGTGCGGTCGTCGCGGGGGACGTGGAAGGCCTTGTCGCGCTCGAAGTGCTGCAGAAACTGCGCGCGCAGCAATTCGCGACGCTGGCGCGCCTGCTCGGGCGATTTCTGAATCGCCTGGCTGATCTCCCAGATCGTGCGGTCGATTTGTCCGTGCCAGCTCATGCGAGACGCCGCTCTAGCTCAAGCGATAGTTCGGCGCTTCCTTCGTGATGATGACGTCGTGCGGATGACTCTCGCGCAGCGCGGCCTGCGTGACGCGCATGAAGTGGCCGTCCTGCTTGAGTTCGGCCAGCGTGCGCGTGCCGCAATAGCCCAGGCCCGCGCGCAACCCGCCGATCAGTTGGTAGATTGAATCCGCGAGGCGGCCCTTGTACGGGACGCGGCCCTCGATCCCTTCCGCGACCAGCTTCGCCTCTTCGACGCCGGCCTGGCCGTAGCGGTCCTTGCTGCCGCCCTTCATCGCTTCGATCGAGCCCATGCCGCGGTACGACTTGAAGCTGCGGCCTTCCATGAGAACGATCTCGCCCGGCGTCTCGTCGGTGCCCGCGAACAAGCTTCCGATCATCACCACGTCGGCGCCGGCCGCGATCGCCTTGACGATGTCGCCGCTGTACTTGATGCCGCCGTCGGCGATCAGAGGAACCCCCGCCTTCGACGCCACCGACGCGCAGTCCATGATGGCCGTGATTTGGGGGACGCCCGCGCCCGCGACGACGCGCGTGGTGCAGATCGCGCCCGGCCCCATACCTACCTTGATCCCGTCCGCGCCCGCCTTGATGAGATCGCGCGCCGCCTGCGCCGTCGCGATGTTGCCAGCGATCACTTGCAGCGTCTTGTGGCGCTTCTTCGCCTTCATCAAGGTCTCGATGACGCCCGTCGTGTGTCCGTGCGCGGTGTCGATCGCGACCACGTCGACGCCGGAATCGACCAGCGCGTCGACGCGCGCGAGCGCGTCTTTGCCGACTCCCACCGCGGCGCCCACGCGCAGGCGGCCATGCGCGTCTTTCGCCGCGTTGGGGAAATCCAACTTCTTCTGAATGTCTTTGACGGTGATCAGCCCGCGAATGCGCCCCTTCGAATCCACCACCGGCAGTTTCTCGATGCGGTGCTCGTGGAGAAGCTTGCGCGCGACTTCCATCTTGGTGCCTACCGGAGCCGTCACCAGCCCCTTCGACGTCATGAGGTCCTTGATGGGGATGGAATCGTCGTCGTTGAAGCGGAGGTCGCGCGAGGTGAGAATACCGACCAGCACGCCGCTCTTGTCCGTGATGGGAACGCCCGAGATCCCGTACTTCTTCATGAGCGCCTTCGCGTCGCGCACGCGCGCCGACGGAAGCAGCGTGATCGGGTTCGAGATGACGCCGCTCTCGCTTCGTTTCACCAGGTCGACCTGTTCCGCCTGCTGCTCCATCGTCATGTTGCGATGGATGAAGCCGAGCCCGCCTTCGCGCGCGATCGCGATCGCGAACTGCGCCTCCGTGACGGTATCCATGGCCGCCGAGACGATCGGGATGTTGAGCGGAATCTTCTTCGTGAGGCGCGTCGTGACGTCGGCGTCGCCGGGCAGGAACGACGACTTCGCGGGCACCAGCAGCACGTCGTCGAACGTGATACCGGTCCCGATGATCTTATCGGGCATTCGAGGGACCCTCCAGGTTAATTGGGTGAATCTATCACGCGCCCCCCGGGGGCGCAAGGAGGGCTTCCAGAGCGTCTCCAGGCCCCGTGGTCACGCCGGCGTTCGTTCCGCGGCCGAGTGACCCGACCAAACAAAGAGGCCCAGCCTTGCGGCCGGGCCTCTCGAAAGAAGAGGTCCCGCTTACGGAACCTCGAGAATCACACCTTCGATTTACAGATCGCCGGGCTTGAGCGTCTTGCGCTTGTTGGCCTTGGCGCGGTCGCCCGCGTTCTTGATGATGACGCGGACGGCCTTGTCGAGCGCGCCGTAGAAGTCGCTGGAAACGTTGTAACCCTTCGCGGCCGCCTTCGTGCGCGACTTGGAAATGATCAGGTCGCTCGACGCGGCCTTCTTCGCAGCTTTTGCCATTTCGGCTTCCCTCCAGGAGGAATGTGAACGTCTTCCGAAAACTGGGCTCTCCAGAGCCTCTTTCGCCCTCGGAATACCAATTCCGCGAAAGCGTGTCAAACACAAAATGGGCCTAAACGGCCGAAAACGGGCATCCGGGGCCGATCGGCGGTTGACACGGGTTCGGCGGAGTCACGATAATCCGCCACCGATGACCGCTTCGAGCCCGTCCGCGATCCCCCGCCTGGACTTCTCCGACGACGACGTCACGTTCTTCGCGATCGGCGACGCGGCGTTCTTTCCGGGCGCGGTCGCCCTGATCAACTCGCTGCGCCTGCTCGGGTACGAAGAGCGTATCGTTCTTGCGGACTGCGGGTTCACGCCGGCGCAGCGCGACCTTCTCGCGCCCCACGCGACCCTGGTTCCGCTCTCGCGCGCCGACGTCAAGAACCCGCAGCAGTACAAAGCGTTCCCCTACCTGCTGCGACCGCGCGGCGTGGTCGCGATCATCGATTCCGACATCATCGTCACGGATCGATTCGACGACATGGTGGACGCGGCGCGCGCGGGGCGCGTCGCGGCCTTCCCGGACCCGGAGGACCGGCGGTGGTTCGCAGCGTGGGAGCAGGTCTTCGCGCTCTCGGGACCGCCGCGCAAGCAGACCTACGTCAACTCGGGCTTCGAAGTCTTCTCGGCGACGCACCACCCGACGCTCCTCGAGCGCTGGTGGAACGCGTGCGCGCGCATCTTCCCCAACCCGACTATCCGCGAAGGGGCGCGGCGCGACGACCCGACGAGCCAGTCGGACCAGGACGCGCTGAACGCGCTCCTCATGAGCGAGTTTCCCGCCGACGCGGTCGCGCTGCAGCGCGCGCATCGCGAAGTCTTTCGTTGGGATTTCGAGAAGGTGCGCGTGCTCGACGAGACGCAGCTGCTGTGCGAATTCGACGGCACGCGGGTGGCGGCGCTGCACGCGGTCGCGGGGCCGAAGCCGTGGCAGCACGGGGCGCGCGCGGAAGCCACGCGACGCAACGCCTATATGCGCCTGTTGCGCCGGCTGCTCACGGGCGACGACGTCGCGGTGCGAGTTCGGAATGCGGACGTGCCGTCGTGGTTGCGTCGCAGCGCGGCGGGCGAGTTGGAATTCGCGGCGCTGACCGCGTGGCGCGCCCTGCGCACGAGGCTCCCGCGCAATACCGGCGTGGTCGCGCGCGCGCGCAAGTTCACCGGCCGCTAGGGTACCTTCGGCAGCGTGATGCCAACCTGCTTTTGGTACTTGCCCTTCTTGTCCCGGTAGGACACGAGACACTCTTCGTCGCTCTCGAAGAACAAGACCTGCGCGATGCCTTCGTTGGCGTAGATCTTCGCGGGCAGCGGCGTCGTGTTGCTGATCTCAAGGGTCACGAAGCCTTCCCACTCGGGCTCGAACGGCGTCACGTTGGTAATGATGCCGCAGCGCGCGTAGGTGGATTTGCCCACGCAAATCGTCAGCACGTTGCGCGGAATGCGGAAGTACTCCACGCTGCGACCGAGCGCGAACGAGTTGGGCGGAATGATGGCGACGGGCCCCTTGAAGTCGACGAACGACTTGGGGTCGAAATTCTTGGGGTCGACGACGGTGGTGTTGATGTTGGTGAAGATCTTGAACTCGTCCGCGATACGAATGTCGTAGCCGTACGACGAGACGCCGAACGACACGGCGTTGTCCTTGACCTGCGACTCCTGGTACGGCTCGATCATCTTGTATTCCTTCACCATGCGCGTGATCCACTTATCGGGCTTGATCGACATGAGTCTCTCCTACGGTTCGGTGTGAGGCTAGCGTCGCGAAAGCGCGGCGCGAAATTCTTCCGCCAGGGCGGCGTCGGTCTTCATGACGCCGGTCGCGTACACGGTGACGACGTCGGCGTTCTTCTGCTCCACGCCGCGCATGGCCATGCACAGGTGGCGCGCCTCCAGGCGCACGGCGACGCCGCGCGGCTTCAACGCGTCCTGGACGTCGCGCGCGATCTCGCGCGTCATGCGTTCCTGCACCTGCAAGCGGCGCGCGTGCATCTCGACCAGGCGCGCGATCTTGCTCAATCCCGCCACGCGGCGCGACGGCACGTACGCGACGTGCGCCTTGCCGAAGAACGGCACCAGATGATGCTCGCACACCGAGAAGAAGTCGATATCGCGCACGAGCACCATGCCCTCGTAGGCGTCTTCGAACACGCCTTCGGAGAAGACGTGCGCCGCGGTGGTCTCGTAGCCGTGCGTGAAGTGGCGCCACGCTTCGGCGACGCGCGCCGGAGTGTCGTGCAGTTCGGCGCTCTTGGGGTCGCGCCCGAGCGCGGTGAGAAACGCGCGCACCGATTGCTCGAGCGCGTCGTCGTGGCGGGATTTCTTCTTGGAGGCGGGGCGTTTCATGCGCATCAGTGTCCGTGCAGCGAGCCCAAGTAGCGCTCGGCGTCGAGCGCGGCCATGCAGCCCATGCCGGCCGCGGTGACGGCCTGGCGGTACACGTGGTCGGCGACGTCGCCCGCCGCGAACACGCCCGCGACGTTGGTCTTCGACGTGCCCGCTTGCACGAGCAAGTAGCCGTTCTCGTCCATGTCGAGCTGGCCCTTGAAGATTTCGGTGTTGGGCGTGTGCCCGATCGCGATGAACAGGCCGCTGCAATCGAGCGTGCTCTCCTTGCCGGTGACGACGTCCTTCAAACCCACGCCGCTCACCTTCTTGTCGCCTTCGACGCGCGTCACCACCGTGTTCCAAATGAACCTGATCTTGGGGTTGTTCATCGCGCGGTGCTGCATCGCTTGCGACGCGCGCAATTGATCGCGACGATGGACGAGGTACACGATCGAACCGAACTTGGTGAGGAAGGTCGCTTCTTCGAGCGCGGTGTCGCCGCCGCCCACGACCACGATGACTTGGTCGCGGAAGAAAAAACCGTCGCAGGTCGCGCACGCGGAGACGCCGTGTCCCTTGAGGTTTTCTTCGGACGGAAGCCCGAGCCAGCGCGCGGTGGCGCCGGTCGCTACCACGAGCGCGTGCGTGCGGTACGTCTTGCCGTCGGCGTGCAGCACCTTGACGGGGCCGTCGAGCTCGACGCGCTCGACGGTCGCGAAATCGAATTCGGTGCCGAAGCGCGCGGCTTGCTTCTTCATGACGTCCATCAGCTCGGGCCCCATGATGGGCTGTTCGAAACCGGGATAGTTTTCGACGTCGGTGGTGATGGTGAGTTGGCCGCCGGGTTGGGATCCTTCGATCACGAGCGGCTTCAAATCCGCGCGCGCCGCGTAGATGGCGGCGGTCAGGCCGGCCGGGCCCGAGCCCAGGATGATGAGGTCGCGAGTTTCCATAGGATGTCGACGGTGCGCTTCGGCGTTCGGAAGGCCCGTTGAATATACCCGGATGGGTCTCGATGTCAAGCGACGCGCTTGCGCCCGCGGTGCGCCCGCCCTATGATGGAGACGAGCCTACGCCCCGCCCGCCCCACGGCTCGACTCCGAGCATGCATTCCACACGACGCACGATTTCGTGGTTGGGCGCGATTCTCTTCGCGGTGGCGACGAGCTCGTGCGGCGATGACCCGTCCGCGCCGCCGCCCGACGACGTCACGCCCCCGCCCGGCGACGACCACACGCCGCCCGAAAGCGTCGGCGATCTCGCGCTCACGTACGACGACGCCACCGGCAACGCGATCCTCTCCTGGACCGCGCCGCGCGACGACGCGAGCCACGACCGCGTCGAGCACTACCAGATTCGCTACTCGAACATGTTCCCGCTCGACTGGTGGACGGCGGACAACGTCGACGACCCGCCCGTACCGCTCGCGCAAGGCGCGCCGCAGGAGTACACGATCGTCGACCCCGCGCGCCGCCACGACCTCTACGCCGCCATTCGCTCCGTCGACGCGAACGGCAACGTCTCCCCGGTGAGCTCGGTTGCGTACGTGCGCGTCCCGGGCTACTCGTTCGCAGCGACGTGCGTCGACGCGGTGACGCGCGCGCCGGTCGCGGGGCTCGACGTCCACATCCAGGAGTACTTCGCGCACGACTTCGTCACCGGCGCCGACGGTCGCGTGTTCGTTGGAGACGTGATCGGCGACCTCTCGATCCACGTCGAGCGCGGCGCGTCGACGGCGAACTACCACTCGCTCGACGACGCCTTCGTGATCGACGGCTTCTACGATGTCACGTATCCGATGATCGAGTTCGTGCCCGCCGACAACGCTCCCTACACGAGCGTGCTGCAGATCGTGTCCGACGCGGTGGTGGGGCCGGAGGCGGCGCTCAAGACGTGGCAAAGCCTGCCGGTACCGTGGTACGCGCCCGCCTTCGTCAATGCGAACGGCCTCGATTACTACGACGCCGCCGCGCGCGCCGCCGCGCACTGGAACGACGCCACCGGGCTGCCGCTGTTCGTCGCGGTAGCGACGCCACCGGTGAGCGGCGTGACGCTGGAGTTCCTGCCGCCTGCGCAAATGGGGGGACAAAATGGGATCACGTCCTACGGGAGCGACGCGCAGGGCTACCCGCTGCTCGACCGCATCCGTATCGTCGACACCTTCAGCGACAGCGCCAAGCTCTACGCGATCATGCTGCACGAGATCGGGCATACGATTCGCCTCGACCACCTCGCGAGCCCGAACATGATCATGTTCGCGAGCCAGCCCTTGCCGAGCGAGATTTCCCGCGACGAGATTCGCGCCGTGCAGCTCATGCACGCGCTCCCCAACGGAACCAACCTCGGCGTCTACGACCTCTTGCCGCCGTCGTCGCGCTAGCTTCTTTTGGGCAAAAAAAAGCCTTCCCTCCGCCACGCCGGTTGAGACGCCGCGGGGAGAAGCAGCATCTCGTGTGGATCCGTCGCAACAGGAGGGAAGGACACAGGAAGTCGGATCGACTGAATATACGGTCGTCCGTCGGGCTCCCACCTCGACGGACGGATCCTCATTGTAGCACTTACGACCCCCGGTTCAACCGCGATTTTCTGGCGCCTAGTCGCCGCCCCCGGATCCCGCGGGCAGCGTACGCGCGAACAGCTTGTAGGCTCTCGTCATCTGGTCGGTCCACGACGACGCGCGCTTGTAGCCGTGGCGCTCGACCGGGTGCAGCGACAATTCCCAATTCTCCTTGCCGAGCTCGATCAGGCGCTGGGCCAGTCGCAGGTCGTCTTCCGCGAGCACGTTGTCGTCGCGGAGCCCGTGCAGGATGAGCAGATTTCCCTCGAGCCCCTGGGCGAAATAGATGGGCGACGATCGCCTATAGGCTTCCGGGTCGTCGGCCGGCGTACCCAAAATGCGCACGGTGTACCCGTGGTTGTAGTGCGACCAGTCCGTGACCGAGCGCAGCGCCGCGCCCGACGTGATGTCTTTCGGGTACTTGAACATCGCCATGAGCGTGAGGAAGCCGCCGTACGAACCGCCGTACACGCCGACTTGTTTCGCGCCCACGCCGTGCTCGCGCTGGAGGTAGTGCGCGCCGTCGATGATGTCGTCGAGGTCGCGACCGCCCATGTGCTTGTAGATCGCGGTGCGGCAGTCGCGACCGTACCCGGCCGAGCCGCGATAATCGACGTTCAGCACCGTGTAGCCGCGCGACGCCAGGAAGTGGTGGAACATGAACTCGCGGTAGTAGTAGCTCCACCCGTCGATCACGTTCTGAAGATAGCCCGCGCCGTGGATGAAGATGATGCCGGCGCCGTTGGGCGTGCCGCCGTAACGCTCGGGGGTGAACAGGTGCGCCGGCACCGCGACGCCGTCGCTCGCGGTGAACCACACCGTCTCCGGCTCCAGCCACGGGAAGCTGCGGAACACCTTCGTGGTCGAGAGCGTGAGCGGCCCGTCGAGCGCGCCCGACTGGGCGTCGAAGAGGAACAGCTCGGTCGGCGACGTCGTCTGCGAGCCCAGCACCGCGGCCGTGCGCATGTCGGGCGCGAAGGTGAAGTCGTACGTCGCCGCGTCCGGCGTCACCAGCGTGCGCGAGCCGCCGTCCACGTCCATCGTCCACAGGCGGCGCGAACCGGGTCTTCCTTCGTTGCTCAAGAGGAACCAGCGCTTCGCGCCTTCGTCGAGCCACGCGTCGTGCACTTCGAAGTCGCCGTGCGTGAGCTGCGTGCGGCGGCCGGCGAGCGTGGCCGTGTAAAGGTGGCCCCAACCGCCCGGCTCGGCGATGAAGTAGATCGACTTGCCGTCGGGCATCCACGCACCCGTGTTGTCGAAGTCGGGCCCGTCGACCCAGGCGGCGTCGTGCCAGCGGTCGACCACGCGCGCCGACACCCGTCCGCTCGGCGTGCGCTCGAGCGGCGAAGCGGTCAGGAACAAGCGGTCGTGCGAGTCGTCGCTCAAGCCGCGCAGCAGCACCACGTCGTCGACCGGAGACCACGACATCACGTTGACTTGCTGGTGATCGCCCGCGTCGATGGCAATCGCCGAGTCGGCGGTGAGGTCGACGAACACCACGCTGGCGACATCTTGGGTGTCGCCGACGTAGCTGCGCGCTTCCTCGGTTTCGACGTAACCGCTCTCGGTGGGGACCAGCGTGACGAGCGGCGCGCGCGCGCCCGACGCGGGCTTGTTGAGTCCGACCGCCGCGAACTTCCCGCTCGCCGACACCGCCACCGACACCACCTGCATGCCGTCGCCCAGGTAAACCGCCTTGGGGCGCGCCTCGTCGTCCTTCTTGTTCTTGTCGCCGCGCTCCTTGAACTCGGCGAACAACTCCTTCTCCTGGTCGACGATGAACTTTCGCTGCGGCGACGGCTTGGGTGCGCCGGCGGGGTCGTCGGCCAGCTTCAAGTTGGTCAGCTGGCGCAGCGGCCCGCCGCCCCACGCGATGGCGTAGATGTCGTTGTCGCGCTGGAAATACACCGTCTTGCCGTCGGGTGCGACTTGCACCGAGCGCTCGGCCGCGAGGGTTTGCGTGATGCGCCGCGTGCGCGCCGGAGCGAGGTCGACGAGATAGAGGTCGCCGCCGCGAATCTCCGCGCGCCGCGTGCGCGCGCGGTCCCACGCGAACTCGCCGGGCACGGTGGTGTCGGCGACCGCCTTCGCGAGCTTCTCGACCTTCTTGGTGGCGACGTCGAGCCGGTAGGTGGCGGCGTTGTGCTCGAGGTCGAGGTAGTGGTCGTACGCGTCCTCGGGAGCGGGGGCGTTCATCGAGTCGAGCTTCGCGGGGTCGTTCCACTCGAAGTAGACCGCGCCACCGTCGGCGGAGTAGCGCGGGTTCGACGGCGCCGTCCCCACCATGCCGGGGCCTTGCATGATCTGCCGAATGGTGAGCTGCTCGAAGGTGCGCTTCTCGTCGGCGCTGAGCTCGCGCGCTTTGTCCGCCTCCGAGGGCGCCTCTTTCTTCGCGCACGACGCGAGCACCACGATCGGAAGCAACCACGCGAGAGCCTGTGGATAACGACGGGAGTGCATAAGGACCGCCTTCACGGAAGCGCTTGTTGTGGGAATTTGGGGTGTTGTATCATACGCCGGCCTCGGAGCGAAACCCCATTTCGATCCTGCATCCACGGCAACCGAAAGGAGCGGCGATGGACGTCGACGCCTTGAAGAAGATGACGGTCGCGGAACTCCGCGAAGAAGCGAAGAAGCTCGGCGACGTGAGCGGGCTCGCGTCCATGAAGAAGGACGAATTGGTGCGCCTGTTGTCTGGCGGCGCCGCCGCGCCGAGCGGCAAGCGCGGGCGCAACGCGCGCATGACGCGCGCCGAGCTCAAGCAGCGCATTCGCGCGCTCAAGAAGGAACGCGCCACCGCGGGTGAACGCATGGCGAAGTCCAAGGTCGAAGAATTCAACACCCAACTCCGTCTCTATCGACGCCGGTTGCGCCGCGCGGCGCGCCACAAGGCGGCCTAGGGGCGGCGTCTCACACGATACGGATGCGCGCACGCGTCGTTGCATCCTTCGAAAGGTTCGCATGCAGCCAACCACCGAGCCGTTGCGCATGAAGCAGGCGCTCCGCAATCAATTCAACCCCGCGATGGAGGACATTCGTATGTCCCCCATCGTGTCGATCAGCGAAGAGGCGCGCACGCGCTCGAAGGAGTTCGAGAAGTCGGGCAAGCCCTTCGTCTTCTTCCAGCGCGGCGAGATCGACTTCCCCACGCCGGCGTTCGTGGTCGACGCCGCCAAGCGCGGCCTCGATTTGGGGCTCACCAAGTACCCGAAGTCGGGGGGCGAGGATTTCTTCAAGGAAGCGGTGGCCAAGCGCCTGCGCCTCGATCACGAAACCGCCGATATCGAACCCGCGCACGTCGTCGCCACCTACGGCGGCCAGGAAGGGCTCGAGTTGTCGTTCAAGCTGTTCAAGAGCGGCGCGGGCTTCTCGCCCACGTGGAGCTGCGCGCTCGAGAACTTCGTGCCCTTCGCGCAGCTCGACTTCGTCGAAGTGCCGCTCAATCGCGACTTCTCGGTCGACTATGACCGCGTCGAGAGCGCGGTGCGCGGGCGCGAATTTTTCTATTTGAACAACCCGCAGAATCCGACCGGCAAGGTGTTCAGCGAAGACGAGCTCGCGCGCATCGTCGACATCTGCACGCGCCACGGCGTGTTCGTGATCGCCGACGAGGCCTACGAAAAGATCATCTACGAAGGACGCCATTTTTCGGCGGTGCGCTTCCCGCAGGAGAACATCATCACCGTGTTCACGCTGTCGAAGACCTTCGCGATGACGGGCTGGCGCTCGGGCTACGTCGTCACGCGCAACGCCAAGGTCGCGAAGCTCCTGCGCCTCGGGAATTACACGCAAACCGCGGGCGTCACCACGTTCCTCCAGTACGCGGCCGCGGAGGCCATGAACAACGTCGAAGAGAGCCGCCGCGCGATCGCGACCATGGTGGCGGAATTCCAGCGCCGCCGCGACGCGCTCTACGAGGGCTTGCAGGATCTCCCGCGCGTGCGCATGGACAAGCCCGCGGGCGCGTTCTACATGTTCCCCGACTTCTCCGAGTTCATTCCGCGCGAGCTCACCGGCAAGGAGCGCCACCACTACGTCTACGAGCTCCTGATGGAGCACGGCATCGCGAGCGTGTACGGGTCGTGCTTCGGCAAGCACTTCGGCGACAACGTGCGCCTGTCGTTCTCCGCCACGCCGGTGCCCGTCATCCACGACGCCGTCGAGCGCTTCCGCCGCGTGTTCCGCTAGAGGCTCGCGCTTGGCGAAGTCCGCGCGCTCGTCGCTATCCCGAGTGGTCGTCAACATGGCCGTCAGCGTCGACGGCCGCATCACCACGCGCGCGTACGAACGCGTCGCGCTGGGGAGCGAGCGCGACCGCCGCTTGATGGACGAATTGCGCGCGCGCGCCGATGCAGTGATAGTCGGCGCGGGAACCGTACGGCACGATGGCTATCCCATCGTCATCCGCTATGAGGATCTCCGGAGACGGCGAGCCGCGCGCCGACGTTCCGTCCACCCCGTCAACGTCGTGTTGAGCCGCGCGCTCGACCTTCCGCTCAAATCGAAGTTCTTCGCTGCGGCCGACACGCGCCGAATCATCTTCACGACGAAACGCGCGCCCGCGGCGCGCGTGAAACGATTCGAGAAGGTGTCCGAGGTCGTCGTCCTCTCCGGGACGGAAATTTCTCCCCGATTGGTGATGTCGGCCTTGGCGCGACGCGGCTTGCGCCGCGTCCTCCTGGAAGGCGGCGGCGAGGTTCACTTCGCCTTTGCGCAGGCGGGGCTGGTGGGAGAAATCTACGTCACGGTGACGCCGCGCTTGATCGGCGGCAAGGGAGCGCCGTCGCTCTTGGACGGCGAAGGCTTCTTGTGGAAGGACCACCCGCGCGTGCGGCTGGTATCGGCGCGCCGGGTGGGCGAGGAAGTGTTCTTGCGCTACCGCGTGCCCGCGCGCGCTACACGTCGCCCAGCACGGAAAGCACGTGCCCCTCGATCTTGACCTTGCGGTAGATCTTCTTCACGCGCCCGTCGGCGCCGATCACGAAGGTCGAGCGCTCGATCCCCTTCACGATCTTCCCGTACATCGACTTCTCGTTGATGACGCCGTAGAGGTTGCACACGGCGGCGTCGGCGTCGCTCAAGAGCTGAAACGGAAGCTCGTACTTGGCGCGAAACTTCGCCTGCGCCTTGACGGAGTCCTTGCTGACGCCGAGCACGACGGCCTTCTTCGACTGGAATGCGGCGATTTCATCACGGAAATCGCAGGCTTCGATGGTTCAGCCGGGGGTATCGGCTTTGGGATAAAAGAACAGCACCGCCGGTCTTCCGCGGAACGCGGACAAGGTGACCTCGGTGCCGTCGTCGGCGGTGAGGGTGAAATCGGGAGCGAGCTTTCCTTCTTCGATCATCGTGTGCGCTCGTCCAGCGTCTCGCGAATGCGCTCGAGGAGCGCGTACGACACCGGCGGCTCGCCCAGATTATCACGTCCGGCGAAGCCGTGGAAGTCGGAGCCGCCCGAAATCAGGAGCCCGCGGTCGCGCGCGATGGTGAGAAGTCGCTCGATCACGGCGGGTCGATGGTAGGGGTGGAACGCCTCCACGCCGTCGAAGCCGTGGTCGAGCAGCGCCGCGAACGTCCCGCCGTCGTCCAAGTAGTAACCCGGGTGCGCGACGAACGCGAGCCCGCCCGCCGCGTGGATGTTCTCGACCGCTTCGGCGGGCCCCATCTTGTACTTCTCGACGTACGCGGGCCCGCCTTCGCCGATGTATTTCGCGAACGCCTCCGCGTGGTCCGACACGTAGCCCGCTTCGAGCATGGCCTCCGCGATGTGCGGCCGACCGAGCGCGCCGCCGCCCGCCTTCGCGAGCACCTTCTCGACGTCGAGGTTGACGCCGTGCTCGCGCAGCAACTCCACGATGCGAACACCGCGGCGCTCGCGCGAGGCGCGGAATTCGCGCAGCGAGCTTTGCAGGCGCTCGTTCTTGGGGTCGACGCCGTAGCCCAGCACGTGCAGGTCGCGCCCCGCGTGCTCGCACGACAACTCGACGCCGGTCAGTACTTCGACGCCGGCGGCGCGGCCGGCGGCCGCGAGCTCGGGGAATCCGTCCAGCGAGTCGTGGTCGCACAGCGCGAGCGCGGAGATGCCCTTCCACTTGGCGAGGTCGACCAGCACGGAGGGCGCGTGCACGCCGTCCGAGTAGTTGGAGTGGGTGTGGAGGTCGATTCGTCTGTCGTCCATGCGGGTCTCTTTACACCGGCGCGCGCCGGGTGCGATGATGCGTCGGCGCGAAGGAGGTCAACCGTGGCCCGAGCATCGTCCCGGTCCGATACCATTCTACTCTACGCGGCGAGCGATTCCGACGCCGACATTTTGTACGCGACGCGATTCTTCGCCCCCGACCCGTTTCTCTATCTGCGCGCGCGCGGCCGCGACATCCTGGTCATGAGCGACCTCGAGATCGACCGCGCCAAGAAAACGTCGCGCGCGGACCGCGTGCTGTCGTTCTCGCACTACAGCGCGCGGGCCGAAAAGCGCCTCGGCAAGGCCCCGCAGCCCGCCGACACCATCGCGGAGGTGCTGCGCGACTTGCGCGTCGGCGCGGTCACGGTGCCGGGGACCTTCCCCGCCGGCGTCCTGGAGCGGCTGCGCGCGCGCCGCGTGCGCGTGCGCGTCGCCGACGGACCCCTCTTCCCGCGGCGCGCCGTCAAAACCGCCCCCGAGGTGAAGGCGATCACGGAGGCCATGCGCGCGACCGAAGCCGGTATGCAGGCCGCCTACGACCTCTTGCGCCGCGCGCGCGTGCGCGGCGGATTCGTGACGCTGGGCGGGCGCCGCCTTACCGCGGAGGACGTGCGCCGCGTCATCGACACCACCATTCTCGCGCGCGGGTGCATGCCCGCGCACACCATCGTGGCGCCGGGCAAGCACGGGTGCGATCCCCACGACGAGGGCAGCGGGCCCATTCGCGCGGGCGAGCCCGTCATCGTCGACATCTTCCCGCGCGCGCAGAAGAACGGCTACTTCGCCGACATCACGCGCACCTTCGTCAAAGGTCGCGCGAGCAAGAAAGTGCGCGCGATGTACGACGCCGTCCACGACGGCCAGCGCCTCGCGCTGCGCTCGATCCGCGACGGCGTGCGTGCGCGCGACATCCACGCCGGCATCCACGCGCTGTTCAAAGAACGCGGCTTCGAGAGCGGGAAGATCGCCGGGCGCATGCAGGGATTCTTCCACGGCACCGGGCACGGGCTCGGGCTCGAGATCCACGAGCCGCCGCGCGTCGCGGCCAACGATACCGTGCTGAAGGCGGGAATGGTGATTACGGTCGAACCGGGACTCTACTACTGGCCGCACGGCGGCGTGCGCATCGAAGACACCGTGCTCGTCACCAAGCGCGGCATCCGAAACCTGACCCGCTTCCCGAAGGTGTTCGAGATTCCGTGAGCGCGCGGCGCGCGATTACTGCGCGCTCGACGTGTTGAGCCTGGCCGCTCCGCCGTTGATGTAGCCGATCCACAGGTGCTGCCCGTCGTCGGAGTACACCTTGCGCACGCGGTCGTAGGCCAATCCACCCGCGGTGTTGTACCCCTGCCAGGTGCCGTCGCCCTTCAAGCGCGCGACGCCGTTCTGCGTCGCCACCCAAATGGTCGAACCTCCGCTCGGCGCCCCCGCGCGCGTCACCGCGTACACGGTGTTCGACGGCAGTCCCTGCACGGTGGAGTAGGTCGTCCACTCGCTCGCTCCCACTTGAACCTTGGAGACGCCACTGTTCGCGGTGGCGACCCAAAACACGTCGTCGCTTCCGGAACCGGTGTCGTAGAAGATCGCGTTGACGTTGGGCTCGGGAAGTCCCGAGTTGACCAAGGTGTACGTGTACACGGTCGACGTGCCGCGCGAGATCGTGATGCCTGCGGGCGGCATCGGCGGCGGCGGATCGTCTTCGATGGTTTCGACGCGCGGGCCGTACCAACGTTCGAAGCCGCCACTGGAGTTGCGTGTGGCCACCGCCGAGACGACGGGACGCGTGAGCGTCACGAAGCTCGAGAAGGAGTTGCCGGCCGGGTCGTAGATACTGACACCGTCGTTGGTCGCGAGGTACACCTTGCTCTCACCCGTCGAGACATCGATGTCCGCGATCGACCCGTTGCGCAGTCCATTGGCGACGCCGCGCGACGTCCAGGTGTCGCTCGCGATGTCGTAAATCCCCAGGCCGCCGCCCCACGTCGCGACGTAGACCTTGCCGCTGAACTCGGCGATGTCGCGCACCTTCGGGTTCGGCAGGCCGTTGAGCTCGTTGATGACGCCGTCGTCGCCCGCGATGCGCGTGGTGGCGTCGACCGACGGATAACGCGCGATCCCCTGCTCGGTGCCGATCCAGAATTCGCCGTTGCTCAGCGTGAGCATGGCATAGACGTCCGTATTGGGGAGACCCGTCGAGCTCTTGGAGTAGGTCTGGCTGGTGGAGATTTGCGGCTGCCGCGCGGGCGGCGTTACCGACGTCGTGTCATCGCACGCGGAGAAGACAGCCACCAACGACAGGGCGACCCACGGGGCGAGGAGCCGCGACGCATGAACGGCAGGCGTTCGTTTCGAATCCAACTTGCGAACCTCCGAATAGATAACCGGGTGCGCGCTAGAAGACCGTGGGGGGAGCCGTCTGGTGGACGGCGAAAGTCACAGGCATCATAGGCGGGAGGCGTTGGAAAGTCAACGCCTTCCCCGGCTAGCGCAGGGCGTCCTTGACCGCCCGGGCCTTGCGGGCCGACACCCCCGGCACCGCTTCGAGCGCCTCCAGGGGCGCCTTGCGAATCCGTTCGACGCTCCCGAATTCGGCCAGGAGGCGCTGCTTGAGGATCGCCCCCACGCCCGGGATTCCATCCAGCTTCGACTCCCCGAGGGCGCGGCTGCGTAGCGCGCGGTGGTACGTGATGGCGAAGCGATGGGCCTCGTCGCGCACGCGCTCGAGGAGGTACAGGGGTGGCGACTGCTGGTCGAGCAGCACGGGCTCGTCGAGGGCGGGCAGATAGATGCGCTCCTGCCCGCGAATCTTGCGATTCTGGTCGTTGCGAACCTTGGCGATGCCGATCGCGGCGACGGCGTCGGCGCCGAGCCGCTTGGTGACCTCGAGCGCGACGTTGAGCTGGCCGCGCCCGCCGTCGACGATGAGGAGGTCGGGGAGGTCGCCTTCCTTGAGCCCGCGCGTCACGCGTCGCTCGAGGACTTCGCGCATCATGCCGGTGTCGTCGGAGCCCGCGACGGTGCGAATGCGATAACGCCGGTAGAGCCCCTTGGCCGGCTCGCCGTCGACGAACACCACGCCCGATCCCACCGCCTTGGTCCCCTGGATGTTCGAGATGTCGAAGCACTCGATGCGCCGCGGATACTGCTCGAGCGAAAGCATCGCCTGCAGGTCTTCGAGGAGCGCGCGGTTGCGTTCGCCCGCGCGTCCTTCCTCGAAGGCGATGCGCGCGTTCTTCTTCGCGAGCGCGACCAGCGTCGTGCGTTCGCCGCGTTTGGGCACCGAAATGGAGACGGTGCGCTTCGCGCGCTCGGCGAGCAATGCTTCCAGCGCCGCGCGCTCGGGGAGGTCTTCGCTCACCAGGATTTCGTCCGGGATGCTGGCGCGCGACTGGTAGTACTGATTGATGAACGACGCCAGGTGGTCGGCGGTCGCTTCCAGCGCGTTGCCGAAGGTGAAGGTTTCGCCGTCCTGGACTTCGCCGCCGCGCACCGTGATGAGCTGGATCACGAGGCGCTCGCCGCGGTGGTAGGCCGCGAAGGCGTCGCGCTCGGAGCGCTGCGGCGACGTGATGCGCTGGCGCTCGACCACGCGCTGGATCGCGAAGACTTGGTCGCGCGTGCGCGCGGCCTCTTCGTAGCGGCGCTCGGCCGATTGGCGCTCCATGGTGTCGCGCAGCGTCTTCACCAATTCGTCGCCGCGTCCCTTCAGGAACATGCTCACGCGCTTGACGGTCTCGCTGTAGTCCTGGGCGTCGATCTTGCCCACGCACGGCGCCGGGCAGCGCTTGATGTAGTAGTAAAGGCACGGACGCGTGCGACTCGCGAAATCCTGGTCACTGCACGTGCGCAGGGGAAAGATGCGGCCGATGGTGCGCAAGGTTTGCCGCACCGACCCCGCCGATGCGAACGGGCCGAAGTACACCGCGCCGTCGCGGCGCGGGCGTCGCACCACGGTGAGTCGTGGAAACGGATGGTCGACGTTGAGACGCAGATTGACGTAGGTCTTGTCGTCCTTGAAAACGACGTTGTAGCGCGGCCGGTGCTTCTTGATCAGGTTGTTCTCGAGGATGTAGGCCTCTTGCTCGGTGTCGGTCACGATGTACTCGAGCGAACGCGACCGCTGCAGCAGGAAGCGAATGCTCGCGCGGCGGTCGCCGCCGCGAAAATAGCTCCGAATGCGCACGCGCAGCGACTGCGCCTTGCCCACGTACAACACGCGACCGACTTCGTCTTTGAAGAGGTAGACGCCGGGCTCGGGAGGAAACTTTTCGGCCGCTGTTTCCAGCGGAGAAATGGAATCGTTCTCTTTCATCAATCTGATTCGGTAGATTTCAGGGCCGGCGGGCGCGATTTCATAGCTCTAACTCCAATTCAATTCGAACGATAGCACATTCTTGGGGGTCTAGGTGCTTGATTCCTCCGCGCGGGAGGAATATCCTTAGGTCGTACCGATTCTCTACCGAAAATTTTCCTAACCGCCGAGCGCCCTGGAGAGCAGTATGAACCAGAATACTCAAGAGTCGCTCGATGCCGCACGCGTCGCACTTCTCTTCCAAGCACTGATCAAGAACGCGTTCGACGTCATCAAAGTCGTCGACCTGGAAGCCAAGACGGTCTTCGTCAGTTCATCCGTCGAGCGCGTGCTCGGTTACCAGCCGCGCGAATTGATCGGCACCAATCCGCTCGACTTCGTGCACCCCGACGACGTCGGCCAGGCGGTCAAGACCCTCGAAGCCGTGAAGCTCGATACCAACCTCCATTCGACCGGTGCCATTCGCGCGCGCCACAAGGACGGTTCGTGGCGCACCATGGAGGCCGTGCTCCAGAACCTCGTCGACGACGTCGACATTCGCGGCATCGTCATGAACTACCGCGACATCACCGAGCGCCACGAGACCGAAGAACGCGTCCGCTTGCTCGAGGAGCGCTACGAGAAGGCGTTCCGCAACAGCCCCGATTCCATCACCATCACCGACGTCGACACCGGACGCATCATCGAGGTCAACGACGGCTTCGAGCGCATCACGGGGTATCGGCGCGCGGAGATCATCGGCAAGACGACGCTGGAATTGGGCATTTGGAAGGACCCCGAGGTTCGTCGACATTTGAAAGAGGTCGTTGCACGCGACGGGCGCGCGCGCGACATGTTCATCGAAATCGTCGTACGCGGGGGCGACGTGCGCTCGTGCCTAGTCTCTACCGAGGTCGTCGAACTCGACGGACGTCGGTGCTTCCTCGCCGTCACACGCGATATCACAGACCGCGTGATCGCCGACGAGAAGCTGCGTCAGACCACGGAACAGCTGCGGGTCGAACACCAAGAGCTGTTGCGCAAGAATATAGCGCTCAACGAGGTGCTGGAGCACATCGACGACGAGAAGGAGCAGTACCGACACGAGATCTGCACCAACATCGAGAACCTACTTCGGCCCACCCTGCGCAAGTTGCAGCAGGATGGGCGTTTATCGCGTCGGGACGCCGACATCCTGGTCCACGGGCTGGACGAGGTCACCGGCAAGCATATCGACAACTACAAGAAGAATGTCGACAAGCTCACACCACGGGAGATGGACATCCTTGATATGATCCGGGCGGGCAGGTCGTCGAAGCAGATCGCGGACGCCCTGGGGCTCTCGTCGCAGACGGTGCACAAGCATCGGCAGTCGATCCGGCGCAAGCTCCAGCTGGACCACCGCGAGATCAATCTAGCGTCGTATCTGCGTACTCGGTAAGCGGTCCAGGAAACTGTACCCAATGAGGCCCCAACAAACCCTTATTGTAGCGACCAGCCGGATATCGTTTCATCCTGTCGAGATTTTTGACGACAGTATTCCGGTGGTCGAGCATCTCTGGCGGTACAGCAGCGTGGACGGTGGGGGCGTAAGTCCACGCAGGGATCGGCCACCGGAATAATTTTTTAGCCAGACACCTCCGGCGGGTGGGACCTGGTATCTCGCGATAGCAGCCTGGTGTTGGGACCACTGGTTCGGGAGTCCCGCACCAACCCGCCGGATTAATTCCTCCGACTCGATCGGATGGACGACGAAGCCCGGGACGACCGTCCCGGGCTTTTGTCTTTTGGGCGCCGGCCGACGCGCCGTAACCCGCCATCATCGTTGAGGCTAGGCGGCCGTTCCGCGCTTGCGCGCGGCCTCTCAGGGGGTGTAGATTCGACCCAGGATTTTGGCGCCTCGACCCCCTTTTTCAGACGGAAGCCCCACGTGAGCCACACGACATATCTCGCAACCCGCCAGGTCATGGTCGGCAAGGTCGCCGTCGGCGGCGGTGCCCCCATTTCCATCCAATCGATGGCGACTACGCCCACCACCGACGTCCAACGGACGGTCGACGAGATCAAGCGCATGGAGGACGCCGGGGTCGATATCGCACGCGTCAGCGTCCCCGACATCGAGAGCGTTCGCGCGACCGAGAAGATCGTGCGGCAGATCCGCGTCCCCCTGGTCGCGGACATCCACTTCAACTACCGCATGGCGGTCGAGGTCGCCGGCACCGGAATCGCGAAGCTCCGCATCAACCCGGGCAACATCGGGAGCAAGGAGCGCGTGGCGGCGGTCGTTGCCAAGGCGAAGGAGTACAAGCTCCCCATTCGCATCGGCGTCAACGCGGGGTCGCTGGAAAAAGATCTGTTGATGAAGTACGGCTTCCCCACGCCCGAGGCGATGGTCGAGAGCGCGTTCCGCCACATCGCGGTGCTCGAGGAGCACGACTTCCACGACATCATCGTGTCGCTCAAGGCGTCACACGTGCCGCTCGCACTCGCGGCGTACCGGCTGTTCTCGAAGAAATCGCAGTACCCCCGCCACATCGGCATCACCGAATCGGGCCCGGGCTTGAGCGGTGCAGTGATCTCGTCGGTTGGATTGGGGATTCTTCTGCACGAAGGCATCGGCGACACCATGCGCGTCTCGCTGGCCGCCGACGTCGTCGACGAAGTGCGCGTCGCGCAGAAGATTCTGCAAGGCTTGCACATTCAGTCGAACACGCCGCGCATCATCGCGTGCCCGACCTGCGCGCGCAACCGCATCGACTTGTTCCGCATCGCGGAGGAAGTCGAGAAGAAGACGCAGCACCTGCGCAAGCCGATCAACATCGCGGTGATGGGCTGCGCGGTGAACGGCCCCGGCGAAGCGGCCGGCGCCGACATCGGCATCGCGGCCGGCGACGGCGAGGGCTTGATCTACATCGACGGCAAGATCGCGCGCAAAGTGCAGGAAGAAGACATGGTCGCCGAGCTCATGAAGGAAATCGAGGCGCGTTGGGGCGCGAACGCGCCCGACGACGCCGGCGCCAAGTTGACTTCTTCGCACTCGGACGGCGCCGTCGGGCGCTGGTTGCAAGAGGACGATAACTAGCTCATCGCACCAAGACGAGCTTGCGCGTCAACGTCTCGCCTCCCGATTCCAATCGATAGAAGTACACGCCGGCCCCTACGCGCTTGCCGGAATCGTCGAGTCCATTCCACACCAACTCGTGGTCGCCGCTCGCGCGCGTTCCCTTGGCCAAGGTCGCCACGCGCCTTCCCGCCACGTCGAAGATCGCAACTTCGACGTCCGATCGATCGGGCATGGTGATACCGATGGTGGTCGTTTCCGTGAAGGGGTTGGGTGCGTTTTGCCGCAGCGCCATCGCGACGGCCGGAACGTCGACACCGATTGTCTGCGACGAGAACATGCCACCGTCGGCGACGTGCGCAATTAGCACGTACTCGTAATGTGCTCCCGGCACCACCGTTTGGTCGACGAACTCACGCGTGCTCGCAGCCAACAGCCCGGGCGCGAGCGCCCGCGGCGTGGTTCCCGGTTCCGCGCGCAACAGATCGAAGCCCTCGATGGCCTCGTCGGCCACCGTCTCCCACGCGACGCGCACCGCGCGCGAGTCGACTACGCGCGCATCGAAGCTCGTTATCGCGACCGGGACCGGGTTGTCTTGAGGCAAGTACCAGTGCTCCTGGTGCTCTTTGCCCCCGATTCCGGTTGCGGGATCTCCGTCCAGGTCGAACCACTGGCCTTGGTAGGCGACGGCCGCGTGCTGCACG
The DNA here is from genome assembly GCA_964560355.1 of uncultured bacterium. GTDB lineage: Bacteria > Krumholzibacteriota > Krumholzibacteriia > WVZY01 > JAKEHA01 > JAKEHA01. Next base: position 54,614 of record CAZLLI010000005.1, read on the forward strand.
TTGACGAACTCGAAGTCGCGATCCGAGATCACCAGCGCAAAGCTGACCTGGATCGTCTGGCCGGGCGCGATGGCGGCAAACGGGCCGACCGCGATCATCGTGCGATAATCGGCGGGCGCCGGGGAGTTGGGCTCGATCCACTGGGTCGCCATGAGCTCGTAGCGTTCGAAGTCGTTGGTGGGATCCCCGCCGGCCGGGTACGACACGTTTCCGTTGAAGCGCGCGAACGTCACGATGCCCACTTCCGGCGGTGCGGTCGTTCCCGTCGGATCGACCGGATGATCGAGCATCACGATGCTGCAAAAGCGATCGGCTTGGCCCCCGTCGCCATTGGCGTCGTACCAGTACGCGAGGTCGTACGCCTTGGTGCCGTGTGCACCGTGGTCGACGACGAGGTCACTCTTGAATGCGGTCATGTCGTCCGCCCAGTAGTTCGGTGTGTCGCGATGACCGACATCGCCGTCCGCGAAGATTCCAACGTACGCGTTTTGAAGCGTCTCTTCGCCGTCGTTGGTAATCGTCATCGTGAAACCGACGAAGTCGTCGAAATCGGGATGACTGAACTGGTAGCTCTCCTCGTGCACCAAGAGGTGCTGGGGAGTGTGATTGGGGAATATCGAAATGCTCGACGGGTCGTCGTCGCGAAACCGCCGGCTGAGCATCTGGTCGGAGATGGCGGCGTAATCCTCGTCGACAAGGCCGTCGGCGTCGTTGTCGAAACCGTCGAGCACGTCCTCATCGATACTACCGTCGCCGTCGTCGTCGGCGGCCGGAGAGGGGATCCGGTTGCCGCCCGGAGCCCCGAAGGACGAGTGGTAGACGATGTCGCGCGCGTCCGACGACGGTCGGAATTCGGTGTCGTATGCAGACGTCGAGACGGCAGGCAATCCGTTGATGGTTGCTCCGACCCACAGGCCGCCGACGAAGAGATACTCCACGCGCGAGCCCGCGGGCCATTCGGCCGAGGGCGAATTCGAGAACGGGGCTCCCAAGCCCGGAAGCGAGCCGATGGCACCCCAGTTGGAGGCGTGAACATGCAGTTCGCCGACGTCGTGCACCGGAGATCCATCGAGCACGAGGATTCGGCTTGGAAAATCACCTATCGATCGCTTCTGCGCCGAGCAAATGTTGGCGCTAGCGGGTATAAGAAACACGCCGGCCACAAGGCCGACTGCCAGGCGTGGGTAGCGTCGTTGAAACATGGTAGCCCCCCTTTTCGGGTTAGCAGCTTGGGAGCTGCGTGGGCTGCTGGCGTGGGTGCTCCCAGCGTATTCCTCCCCACGCGTGTATGTCAAGCCGCAGGGGCTCTGGGGCCCCGCGGGGACGCCTTCCGGGAGCGTTGCGATCACCCACGAATCGTCGTATCTTCTGTGCTAGTCTAGTCTTTGACCATCATGATCCGTGCGGCCACCATCGAAGAAACCTATCGCCTCATGGTCGACAAGCTCGCTCGCGTCGTCCCCGAGGCGGAGCTGCGCATCAAGGCCGAGCTCGTCTTCGAGATCAACCGTCTCAAACAGGAGCGCGGCGCGATCATCCTCGGCCACAATTACATGGAGCCCGCGCTCTACCACACCGTGCCCGACGTGGTCGGCGACTCGCTGGAGCTTTCGCGCAAGGCAGCGCAGACCGACCGCGACCCCATCGTGTTCTGCGGCGTGCGCTTCATGGCCGAGACCGCCAAGATCCTGAATCCGAACAAGACCGTGCTGCTTCCGGCGAAGAAGGCGGGGTGCTCGCTGGCGGCGTCGATCACCGCCGAAGACGTGCGCGAATTGAAGCGCCAGTATCCCGGCGTTCCGGTGGTGACGTACGTCAACTGCTACGCCGACGTCAAAGCGGAGACCGACGTGTGCTGCACGTCGAGCAACGCGGCGCGCGTGGTCGAAGCGCTCGGCTCCGACTGCATCATCTTTCTCCCCGACGAATACCTCGCGCAGAACGTGGCGCGCGAAACCGGCCGCCAAGTGATCTTTCCGACCCGCGAGCCCAAATCGTCGACGGCGCGCGACGCCGCGCCGCGCAACCTGCACTACCACCTGGTCGGCTGGCACGGGCGCTGCGAGGTGCACGAGAAGTTCACCGTGGCTGACATCGTCGCCGTGCGCAAGCAGTTCCCCGACGTGGTCGTGCTCGCGCACCCGGAGTGCAGCGCCGAGGTCGTGCAGGCGTCGGATTTTTCGGGGAGTACGTCCAAGATGATCGAATTCGTCAAGAAGTCGAAAGCGCCCCGCTACCTACTGCTCACCGAGTGCAGCATGGGAGACAACATCATCGCGGAGAACCCGGACAAGGAGACCTTGCGGCTGTGCAGCGTCCGGTGCCCGCACATGAATGAGATCACGCTCGAAGATACGCGCGACGCACTGCTGCACAATCGCTACGTCATCGACGTTCCGGAAGACATCCGCGTGCGTGCCAAGCGCGCACTCGACCGCATGCTCGAGATCGGTTAACCCGCAACGGGAGGCATTTTCATCGTGACACTCGCGCGCGGACGCACGCTCATCGTCGCCGCCGTTATCATCGGCGGTCTGGTTCTGATCAAGGTCGCGTTCCTGCACGGCGACTCGCACAAGGACGCGGGCGGCCGCATCGGCGGCGCCGGCGCCGGCGGTCCGACGCCGGTGCGCACGGTCGTGTTGGGCACGCATCGCATGGCCGACCGCGTGACCACCGTCGGTACCATCCTCGCCAACGAAGAAGTCGACGTGCGCAGCGAAGTCGCGGGGCGCGTCGAAGCGATTTCCTTCGACGAAGGCACGCGCGTCACCAAGGGACAGCTGCTGGTGAAAATCGCCGACGCCGACTTGCGCGCGCAGCTCGCGCGCGCGGAGTCGCGGCTCGCGATCGCCAACACCGAAGCGGAGCGCCAGCGCCAGCTCTTCGGCCAGAGCCTCACCAGCCAGCGCGAGTTCGACACCGCGCTCAACGAATACAACGTGGCCAAGGCGGAGACGGACCTCACGCGCGCGCAGCTGGCCAAGACGGAGATCCGCGCGCCCTTCGAAGGCAAAGTGGGGCTGCGCTTCGTGAGCGTCGGCAGCTACGTGTCGCCGGCGACGCAGATCACGTCGATCCAGGACGACACCCCGGTGAAGCTCGACTTCTCGGTGCCCGAGCGCTACGCGGGCCGCCTGCAAAAAGGCGACGCCATCAACTTCACCGTGCAGGGCAACGCGCGTGTGTTCGACGGCACCATCTACGCGCTCGAGCCCTCCATCGACACCGCTACGCGAACGCTGCGCGTGCGCGCGACCAGCCCCAACGCCGACGGCGCGCTGGTGCCCGGTGCGTTCGCCGACGTCGACATCGTGCTGGCGGAGCGCGACGCGCTCGCGATTCCCGCCTTCGCGCTCATTCCCGAGCTCAAGAGCCACCGCGTGCTGCTCTTCAAGGGCGGCAAGGTGGAGTCGCGCGACGTCGAGATCGGTACCCGCACCGACCGCACGGTCGAGATCGTGCGCGGCGTCGACGCGGGCGACACCCTCATCACGACCGCGATCCTGCAGCTCAAGCCCGGCGCGTCCGTGACGCTGGCCGGCGTCGATTCGGTGGGAGCGCTGCGGTGAGTCTCTCGTCGACGTGCATCCAGCGCCCGATCCTGACCATCGTCTTTTCGATCGTCATCGTCATTTTCGGCATCATCGGCTTCACATTTCTCGGCGTGCGCGAGTACCCCAACGTCGACCCCGCCGTCATCACGGTCAACACCACCTACACCGGCACCAACGCCGACATCATCGACTCGCAGATCACCCAGCCGCTGGAAGAAGACATCAGCTCGGTGCCGGGCATTCGCACCATCAACTCGGTGAGCCGCGAGGGACGCAGCCAGATCACGATCGAGTTCGAGCTGGGCGTCGACCTGGAGACGGCGGCCAACGACGTGCGCGACAAGGTCGCGGGCGCGGTGGGAAGCCTGCCCCCCGACGTCGACCCGCCCGTGGTGGCGAAGGCCGACGCCGACGCCAACCCCATCGTGGTGCTGAACGTGAGCAGCCCGTCGCGCGACCTCCTCGCACTCACCGACATCGCCGACAAAGTATTCAAGGAGCGCCTGCAGACGATCGCGGGCGTGAGCGAAGTGCGCATCTTCGGCGAGAAGCGCTACGCGATGCGGTTGTGGATGGACCCGCTCAAGATGGCGGCGTACCGCGTAACGCCGCTCGACGTGCGCACCGCGCTTTCGCAGGAGAACGTCGAATTGCCGTCGGGTCGCATCGAGGGCAACACCATCGAGCTGCCCGTGCGCACGCTCTCGCGCCTCGAGACGCCCGAGCAATTCAACAACCTCATCGTGCGCGAAGAATCCGGGCGCCTGCTGCGCTTCCGCGACATCGGCAGCGCCGAGCTCGGCCCCGAAAACGAGCGCCAGTCGTCGAAGGGACTCACCGGCCCGCGCGTCGCGGTGGCGCTGGTGCCGCAGCCGGGCGCGAATCACATCGCCATCGTCGACGAATTCAACCGCCGCGTCGCCGTCATCGACAAAGACCTCCCCGACGACATCAACCTCGGCATCATTTGGGACACCACGCGCTACATTCGCAAGTCGATCAGCGAAGTGCGTGAGACCATCCTGACCGCGTTCCTGCTCGTGGTCGCGATCATCTTCGTCTTCTTCCGCGACTGGCGCACCACGCTCATCCCGGTGGTCGCGATTCCGATCTCGCTCATCGGCGTGTTCTTCGTGATGTACCTGGCTGGTTTTTCCATCAACGTGCTCACGCTCCTCGGCCTCGTGCTCGCCATCGGGCTGCTGGTGGCCGACGCCATCGTGATGCTCGAGAATATCTACTCCAAGGTCGAAGC
>CAZLLI010000006.1:0-58161 GCA_964560355.1 uncultured bacterium
CGTCGGAGAGAATGGTGGCCGCGACGACGTAGAGCGCGGCGTGCGTCACCGCGTCGTCCGCGTGGTCGTTCCCGTCCGCCATGGGCGTCATCCACCCGCGCCGCTCGAGCTGCGCGATCGGCGTCGGCCCCGACGGATCGCTGGAGGCGTCGGCGATGAACAAGCGTACCACCGCGCCCGCGAGCTGGCCGCGCGAGAGCACGTCCGACATGTGGAGGCCGGCCGGCTTGCCTTCGACGTACTGCTTAAGCACCTGCAGGTACGCGACGCACGGCCCGGTGTCGCCGAGCTGGACGCCGCGCGTGAACGCGTCGACGGCTTCGTCGGTTTCGCCGAGCGCCATGTGCGCGCGCCCGAGATACGTGTAGGCGTCGCGGCGCACGGCGTCGTCGGTGGACGCGGCGATGACGGCGTCGAGCTCCTTCACCGCGGCGCGGTAGTCACCTTCGACGAAGGTGTGAATGGCGGAATCGAGCTCGCGGTGCGGGCTCGGCGGCGCCGACGCGCACGCCAAAGCGCCGGCGAGCATGACGAACGCCGCGATTCGAAGGCCGGTATTGCGCAGCGCTCGACGCATGAATCCAAGGGGAATGGAGCGGGCAACGGGGCTCGAACCCGCGACCTTCAGCTTGGGAAGCTGATACTCTACCAACTGAGTTATGCCCGCTCTCCTAACGTGCTGTGATAAAAGCATCTTAGCCATAACGTGTCAAGTTGTTATTGAGGCCTCGGGGTCAGTCGACGCGCATCCACGCGTGGACCCGCACCGTGGCCGCAGGCTCCCAATCTTCCTTCGACACGTCGATCCAAATCGCGTCCGGCTCGCTCCTGAAAAACGTCTCCTGGCGCTTGGCGTACTGCTGCGTCTCGCGGATGACCGCGTCCACGCACGCGTACGGGTCGTCGCCGCGACGAATGGTCTCGGCGATGGTGCGATATCCCAGGCTGTTCATGGCGGGGGCGGAGAGCTCGACGCCACTCGCCAACAGCCGCTCGACTTCGCCCGGCCAACCGGCGTCGAACAAAGCGCGCGTGCGCTGCGCGATCCGCTCGCGCAAGAGCTCGCGCGGGAGGTGCAACACGAGCTTGAGGTACTCGATGTCCGCGGCCGGGGGCGGCTGGCGCGCGTACAGCTCGCTCGCGGGCACACCCGTGAACGCCAAGAGCTCGAGCGCGCGTGTCACGCGCACGCGATCGTTGGGCGACAGCTCGGCCGCGCGCGCCGCGTCCGCGACGGAGAGCCGCGCGTGCAGCTCGCGCGTCTCGACGCCCTCGAACCCGGCGCGGATGCGCGCCAACTCCTCCGCCGGGATCACGACGTCGACGAGCCCGCCGAAGAGAGCCCGGAAATACAACCCCGTCCCGCCTACCAGGAGCGGTGTGTGTTGCCGCGCCGCGATCTCGCGCACCGCACTCTCGGCGAGGGCCGCGTGGCGCCCCGCACTCCACACCTCGCCGGGGTCGGCCACATCGATCAGGTGGTGCGGTGCGGCCGCGCGCTCGCGCGCACTTGGTTTCGCGGTCCCAATGTCGAAGCCGCGATACACCTGGCGCGAATCCATCGAAACGATTTCGTCGATTTGCTTCTCACCGGTGAGGGAGATCGCAAAGGCCGACTTGCCGGTCGCCGTCGCCCCCATGATCGCGATCGCGCGAATCATCGGAACGCGGGGGTCAGCGCCGGTGGAACCAGCGCGCGACTTCGTCGACGGAGAGACGGTGGATGGTGGGACGGCCGTGCGGGCACGAGTACGGGTGGTCGGTCGCGAACAGCTGGTCGGCGAGGAGCTTCATCTCGTCGACGGTGAGGCGCTGGCCCGCCTTGATGGCGCTCCGGCACGCGTAGCTCGCGACCAGCTTCTCGGTCTGGGTGTCGCCCGGTGCGCGATCGGCCAGCATGTCGTCGAAGATTTGCAGCAAGAGGCGTCCTTCGGACCAATTCTTCACGCCCTGCGGGTAGCCGCGCACCAAAATACTGGTGCCGCCGAACGGCTCGAGCGTAAATCCCAGGCGCTGGAAGACCTCCTTCGACGCCTTGAACACTTCCAGCTCGCGCAGCGACAGCTCGATCGGAATGCTGAACAGGATCTGCTGCGACGGCGGCGACGAACCTTCGAGCTGGCGCATGCCGAGGTCGAAGAGAATGCGTTCGTGCGCCGCGTGCTGGTCGATGACGACGACGCCGCCGCGCACCTGGATGAAGATGAAGGTGTGGTTGAACTGCCAGTACAGCGCGTCGTCGGCCGGCGCCGCCTGCGGCACCGCTTCCGTGCCGGCGGGTGCTTCGACCGCGCGCAGCCCGAGCTCGGGCGCCGGCGCCTCTTCGGTGGCTGGCGCGAGCGCGGCGCGACGCGCCACGTAGTCGGCGAAGGCGTCGCGGATACGCTCGCTCGCACTCGCCGTCGCGACGGCGCCCACGAGCCCCGCGCCGCGCTCGCCCGCGGGAGCCGGGCGCGCTTCGCCCGCCGACGTCGACCACGCACCCGCGCGCGGTGACACCACTCCCGGGTCGGCGGCGGCGCGGGCCGCGCGCGCGACCGCGAGCACGTTTTCGCTCTTCGACGTGAGCGCGGACTTGATCGCTTGGCGCACCGCTGCGAACACGCGGCGCTCGTCCTGCACGCGCACCTCGAGCTTGCTCGGGTGCACGTTCACGTCGACCTCGGCGGGCGGCATGGTGAGCGCGAGCACCGCGACCGGGTAGCGCTTGTACGGGATCACGTTGCGATACGCGTCCTGCAGCGCGTGCACCAGCGTGCGCTCGCGCACCGCGCGCTGGTTGACGTAGTAGAACTGGCTGAAGCGGTTGCCGCGCGTGTGCGACGGCAGACTCACGAAGCCCTGCACGCGCAGCGACCCCGACTCCATCTCTACGTCGACCATGTGGCGCATGACACTCGCGCCCAGTACCGCGGCGACGCGCTCGCGCCAGCTCCCCGCGGGGAGGAAATCGAGCACGTGGCGGCCGTCGTCGATGTAGTGAATCTCGACTTCGGGCAGGATGAGCGCGAACGACAGCACCGTCTCCAGGATGCGGCGGCGCTCGGTGATCGACGACTTCAGGAAGCGCTTGCGCGCGGGCGTATTGAAGAAGAGGTCGCGCACGCGCACCGTGGTGCCGCGCTCGTGCGGTGCGGGCGCGCTCTCGACGATCGACTTGCCGTCGACGCGAACGCGCCAGCCTTCCCCGCCGGTGGTGGCGCTGGAAACGATCTCGAAGCGCGACACCGACGAGATGCTCGCGAGCGCTTCGCCGCGGAAGCCGTAGCTCGCGATGCGATGGAGGTCGTCGGCGTCGTGGATCTTGCTGGTCGAGAAGTTGCGCGGCGCCAACTCGACGTCTTCGCGCGCCATGCCGGTGCCGTCGTCGCGCACTTCGATGAGCGCGTCGCCCCCGCCGGCGACGGTCACGGTGATGCACCGCGCCCCGGCGTCGACCGCGTTCTCGATGAGCTCTTTGACCACCGAGGCCGGGCGCTCCACCACCTCGCCGGCCGCGATCCGGCGCGCGACGTCGTCTGGAAGTGTTCGAATTACAGGCATTTAGGGACTCCGTTGGAGGTAACGTGGGGACACCTTAGCACGGCCCACGCGACGCGGCAACGGTGCCGTGGCGGCCTCACGCGGAATTGTGGGGATAACACACGCGCGCGAAAGCGCGCGCCCTACTCGGGGGAATGTGGCTTGAGGGAACGCTCCGCTTCCTGGATCAGCGCGTCGGCGGACCTAGCCGCCCCGGGATAGCTGGACCATCCAACCCAGACGTCGTTGGGCACCTTCTGAATCCCGGCCGACGCGAGGTCTTTGAGCAGGTACGCGACCAGGCGCGTGACCAGGAACTTGATGCGCCGCGTTCCTTCCAGCGAGAGCATCGCGTACACGTCGCGCTTGACCCAGCAACCGTAGTCGCTCCCGCGCGTGCGGGTCTGGAAGCCCTGGCGAATGTCGTCGGCGAGCGCGAGCGCCTTGGTTTCGTCGGCCTGGAAGAGGTCGCCGAGCGCGGGCACGCGCACGAGCAAGAGCGAGAACGGGTGGTGGTAGCGATCCGCGCGCGCCATCTCGGCGTCGGTGATGCGCGAGAGACGGTGGACGTTACCAGCGAGCATCTCGTCGTACGCGGGGCGCGCGGCGGCGTCGGTCGCGGAGAGCGCCTTCACCGCCGGGAGCGCCATCGCGATCACTTGCCCGACCACCGACTCGTCGTGCGGCGAAAACGCGGCGTCTTCGACCGCGGTCGCGGGACGCTTGTCGTACACGATGATGCCGCCCAGCACGCCCGCGTCCCTGTCGGCGCCGGCCACCGGGACCGCGAGCACCGAGTGCGGCGCGCGCGCGGCCGCGGTGCCGCCGTCGAAGTGCACCACCGCGGTCTGGAACGACGCCCGCGTGCGCTCGAGCTTCGCGAAGTTCTCTTCGTCTTCCTCGATCCACGCGTCCTGCATGCGTCCGGCGGCGTCGTAGCGCGCGATCGTCCACGGCTCGCCCGGCTTCCCGCGCACCCTCATCGACACCCGCTCGCACACCAGCGCGTCGGCCACGACGCGCACGATCACGTCGACCAAATCCTGGAGGTTGCGGCACGCAATCAAGGCGGGGGCCGCTTCCGACACCTTGGCCAGTGCGGAGAGTTCGCTCTTCAAGCGGCGCTCGCGGCGCTCGGACGCGATGAAGCGCGCGAGCTCGAGCGCCACCGAGTCCTTGACCGCGATGAAGTCGTCGAGGCGCGCGCGGTCGGCGAACTCCATGGTCAAGACGCCGACCACTTCCTTGAGCGCGAGCGGCACGAACACGAACGACGACGCCAGCTCGATCGACGCCGGGTCGACGGGCTCGGTGAGAATGATGGCGCGCTTCTCGAGGAACGCGCGCGCCAAGGCACCGCGCCCCACACGAATCAGGTCGGGCTCGTGCGCGACGCGCCGGTTCGACCCGCCCAGCACGAGCCACTCGCCGCCGGGCGCGCTCACGAACACTTCGACCGACTCGGCCCCGGTCAAGCCCGCCACCAGCGACGCGAGGAGCGAGAACTTCTCCGCCGTGGTGCCGGGCTTCTCCGCCAATTCGCCCACCGACTGGCGCAGGTTCATCTCGCCCGAGCGCAGCTGGACTTCCTGGAGCTTGAGCGACTCGGCCAGGACGCGCGCCATGCGCCGGCTCAAGCGCTCGAGGGTCGCGAGGTCGTCCATGGTGAGCTCGCGCGCGTTCTTCATCGCCGACACGTTCAAGACGCCGAGCAGCCGCTCGCCGCCGTCCTCGGGGTCGAGCAGCGGCACCGAGCACGCCGACGCGATGTTGACGCGGTCGCGCGCGGATTCGTACAGCGCGCCCACTGCGGTCTGGCGGATGAGCTTCCCCTTCCTGTCGCGCGCGACGCCGCCCGCGATGCCTTCGCCCAGCTTCTGGCGTGTGTTCTTCACCACCCGCTCGGAGAGTCCGGTCGCGTACGCGATGTACAGTTCGCGCGCTTCCGGCGAGTACAGCATGATCGAGCCGTTGGTCGCGGCGGTGGTTTGCACGGCGACGTCGAGCAGGAACTTGAGGAGTCGCTTGCGGTCGAAGAGGCGCTCGAAGCCGGCCAGCGCGTCGTCGATGGAGTACGGCTCCTTCTCGGCCGGGCGCGCGGGCTTGGCCGGCGCGGGGGCCGGTTTGGGCGGCGCTTGCTTGGCGAGGCGCGAGAGCGCCTGGCCGTGGTCGAGAATCTCGGCGTCGCCGACGAGCTCGAGCTCGCGCGCGAAGCGGTCGCGCGGCTCGCTCACCACCACCGCGTCGAGCGGCAGGAAAGTCGCGATTTGGTCGGGGGTCGACACCCTCGGGACCCGGAGGATCTCGGCGATCTCCAGGCCGACGGCGGCCGGATACCGGTCGTAGACGAATGCGATCTGGACGTCCCGGCGCTTGTGGAGCTCGCCGAATACGAACAGGTCGCCCTCGCCGCCCCCGAAGATGGCGCAGCGTATACGCTTTGTACTCATCGTTTTAGATATCGCACTTCGAGTGCTTTCGGAGCCACGGGTCCGCGCGGACAGAGGCCCCATCCTGGGGAGAGCAAATCGCGGACCATGATTCCCCGTCGTGCCCGGGGAGGGCGCCGCGGAGGGGCCCCGAGTCGGCTAGCGCGGACGGTCCTTGAGACGGCGAATGAGGTCGAGGGCGTCGAGCGGGGTCGAGCGATCGAGGTCGAAGGCGTCGATCGCGCGCGCGACTTCACCGTCGCGAGACGACTTCGCAGGATTGAACAGGCTCATCTGATCGCGGGGTTTCGCGTCGACGGGATCGATGCCCTTCGCGACCAAATCTCGGCGGAGCTCCAGCGACTCGAGGATCTCTTCCGCGCGCTTGATCACGTGCGCGGGGAGGCCCGCCACCTTGGCGGCGTGGATGCCGAAGCTCTTGTCGCTCGTGCCGGCGACGATCTTGCGCAGGAACACGATGCCGCCCTCCCACTCCTTGATCGCGATCTTGAGATTCACCAGGCGCGGGTAGGTCGACTTGAGCTGCGTGAGCTCGTGGAAGTGGGTCGCGAAGAGTGTCCGCGGCCGCGCGACCACGCCTTGCAGCACGTACTCGGCCACCGCCCACGCGATCGCGAGACCGTCGTAGGTGGACGTCCCGCGCCCGATCTCGTCGAGGACGAGGAGGCTCCTGTCGCTCATGTGGTGGAGAATGTTGGCGGTCTCGTTCATCTCCACGAGGAACGTCGACTCGCCGCGGCTCAAGCGGTCGGAGGCGCCGACGCGCGTGAAGATGCGGTCGACGAGCCCGATGCGAGCGCGGTCGGCGGGCACGAACGCGCCCATCTGCGCCATCAGCACGACGAGCGCGGTCTGGCGCAGGAACGTGCTCTTCCCCGACATGTTGGGCCCCGTGATGAGCGCGAACTGGCGGCGCTCGGGGTCGAGGTGGACGTCGTTGGGAACGAACGGCTCCGACACGATGCGCTCGAGCACCGGGTGGCGACCGCCCACGATCTCGATCGTCATGGTGTCGTCGACCACGGGACGCCGGTAGCCGTGCGCGCGCGCCACCATGGCGAGCGACTGCACCACGTCGATGGTGGCGATGCCGGCCGCCGCGCGCTGCAGCGCCTCCGCGTGCGACGCGACTCGCGCGCACAGCGCGTCGAACACGCGATTCTCTTCGCGCACGCGTCGCTCCTCCGTGCTCAGGATGAGGTCCTCGCGGCTCTTGAGCTCGGGCGTGAAGTAGCGCTGGCCGTTGACCAGCGACTGCTTGGCGACGTAGTCGGACGGGATCGACTTCTGGTGCGCGTTGGAGACCTCGAGGTAGTAGCCGAACACCTTGTTGTAGCCGACCTTGAGCGACCCGATGCCGGTGCGCTCGCGCTCGCGCGCCTCCAGGCCCGCGATCCAGCGCTTGGCCGCCTCGCTCTCGTCGATGAGGGTGTCGAGGTCGACGTCGAAGCCGCGTTTGATCACCCCGCCGTCGCGCACGTGCGAGGGCGGGTCGGCGACGATCGCGCGCGTGATGGTGTCGACGAGCGCCGCGTGGTCGCCAAGGAGCGCGCCCGCGCCGTCGAGCAACGACGACCCCGATCCCGCGGTCGACGCGAACAGCGCGGGCAATTTCTCCAGCGAGTCGCGGAGCGCGTTCAATTCGCGCGGCATGGCCTTGCGCGCGGCGATGCGCGCGGCCAGGCGCTGGATGTCGGCGATGCCCTTGAGCGCCTGCACCATCGCCTCGGCGCGGCCCGAGTCCGCGTACACGCACGCCACCGCGTCGAGGCGCGCGTCGATGCGGGCGACGTCGCACAGCGGCTGCTGGATCCAGTGCCGCAGCTCGCGCGCGCCCATCGGCGAGAGCGTGCGGTCGAGCGTGCGGAGCAGCGTCGCGGCGTTCACCCCGCCGCGCAGCGGCTCGAACAACTCCAGGTTGCCGATGGTTTCGTCGTCGAGCGACATGAACGCGCTCGCCCCCGCGCGCGCCACCGCGACCACCTGCGGCATGGAGCCCCCGCGCATGGCGAGGCAGTGCGCGATGAGCGCCCCCGCCGCGATGCGCTCGCCGCGCGTGAGCGCGGCAACGACCGCATCCGCGCGCGCGCCGAATTGCTGCGCGAAGGCACCGCGCGCAGCGTCGTCGTCGAATTGGGTGTCGGGCAGTTCCGCGACGAACGGCTGCTCCAAGTGTTCTCCCAGCAAGCTCGCGAGCGGTGTGGGCGTCGAGCGCGCGTAGACGAGCTCGCGGACGCGCTTCCCTTGCACGAGGTGGAGAAACGACGTCTCGTCGGCTTCGCCGCACACGCACTCGCCGGTACCGACGTCGATCCACGCCAGCGCCATGCGCCCCTCGCCGCTCGGGTGCACGCACAAGCAGTAGTTGTTCTCGACGTCCGCGAGCACCTGCGGGCCCAGCGACGTCCCCGGTGTGAGCACTTCCACCACGTCGCGGCGCACGAGCCCCTTCGCAAGCGCGGGGTCCTCGGTCTGCTCGCACACCGCGATCTTGCGCCCGGCCGCGAGCAGGCGCGGGATGTAGGTGTCGGCGGCGTGGAACGGAACCCCCGCGAGCGGGATCGGGTTGGGCTTGTTCTTGTCCCTCGTCGTGAGCGTGATATTCAGAATCGACGACACGTCGACCGCGTCTTCGTAGAAGGTCTCGTAGAAGTCGCCGACGCGGAACAGGAGGATGCAGTCGCCGTACCGGTTCTTGATGTCCCGGTACTGCGCCATGAGCGGGGTGGCCTCACTCATCGGCGGCTCGCGTCACGGGCATGACGGTGTAGCGCTCGTCGAGCTCCCTGGCCATGGGCTCGGCGGCGCTGGTCGCTTCCTCGCGCGTCGCGTATTGGCCGAAGCGCACGCGGAACACTTCGCGGTAGTTGACGAGCTCGCTGTCGATGCGCACGCCGGGGTACACCTTCTTGATCTTGGCCTGGAGCTTGATCGCGTTGGCGCGATCCGCGAAGGAACCGAATTGAATGGTGAATCCGGTGCCGCCGAGCGCGGGCTTCTCGCCGCTCGCGCCGGCGTCGTCGGGCGCGGCCGTCGTCACCGGGGGCGGCGGCATCAGCTTGGCGGCGGCGCGCACCGCTTCGGGCGCGTACGGGAAGGCGTCGGCGAGCGCTTCGTACTCGTGCTTGGCCCCGTCCGCGTCGCCCGCTTCTTCGAGGCACTCGGCGTGGCGCAGCCACGCGGTCGGGCTCACGCGCGCGCGCGCGAGCGACGCGTAGGTCGCGCACGCGTCGGACGCGTTGCCCATGCCCTCTTCGGCTTCGGCGAGCGAGATGGTGGCCCACGTCTTCTCGCGCCCGCGCTTGACCTTCTCGAGCGACGAGGCCGCCTCGTCGTAATGGCGCAGCATCACCGCCGCCATCCCGTCGAACACGCACGCCTCGTCCGACCACGCGCACAGGTCGCCGAGTGCCAGCACCTCGCGCGCGCCTTCGTAGCGCCCCATCGCGAACTGGATCTTCGCGAGCTCGAGCGCGGCGGGCTTCCCCCACTCGCTGTCCATGAACTCGTCGACGACGGCCTTGTACAGCCCCTCCGCCACCGTCCCCGCGCGCACCACACCCGCGCGCAGGTACAGCGCCTCCGCGCGCTCGGCGCCTTCCGCCAGCGCGGCCGCGCGCGCGAAGCCGGAGTCGGCGGCGACGTAGCGCCCCGCGCCGGCGTCGCGCTTGGCGCGCTTGATGAGGTCGCCCGCGTCTTCGCGCGCGAGCGCGAGCGAAGCCGCGCACGCGAGCACGAGGCTAGTCGATATGGCGAGCAAACGTGTCAAAGCGGTTGCACCTGGGACAGTGCCAGCGCATCTCGCGGGCTTCGAACCCGCACGCGCCGCACCGGTAGTGGTCGTCGCGCAGGCGCAGGCGGTCGCTCTTGTCGAGGAAGGTCTCCAACTCGTCGGTATCGCCGCGCGCGGCGTAGATCGACGACAACAACACGGTGCCCGCCACCGTCGACGGATTCGACCCGCGGTAGTCCTCGAGCAGGTGCATGGCGTCGTCCATGCGCCCCTGCTTGCGATAGAACGACGCCAGCGCGAGCGCGGCGTGCTCGTCGTTGGGCCGGCTCTCCAAGACGTCGCGGTACACCGACTCGATCTCGTTGAAGGTGCCGCGCTGGTAGAGCGCGCGCTCCAAGTTGCGCAGCGCGACGGGCGCCAAGTCGGCCGAGAGGCGCGCGGCCTGGCGCCACAACTTGATGGCGTCGGCGACGTCGTCCGATTGCTCTTCCAGGCGCGCCATCGCGACCAGCGCGGGCGCGCACTCGGGGTCGTGGCGCAGCGCGCGCGTGAGCGTCTTCTTGGCGTCGCGCGCGCGTCCCTTGTCGACGTCCTTCTCCGCCACCGTAACCAGGTAGAGCGCGATCTCGCGGTCGCTGGCGGCACCGCTCTTCTTGAGCTCCTTCATGTGCTCGTACGCTTCTTCGGTGCGGTCGAGGGCGTGGCACGCGCGCATCGCGATCGCGGTGAGATCGGGGTCGCGCAGCCCCGAACGACGCGTGGCCGCGTCGATGGTCTCCAGCGCGCGCTCGGGGTGGCCCAGCGCCGCGTAATCCTCAGCCACGTTCGCGTACACTGCGACCTTCTCCGCGAGCGTGAGGTCCGCTTTCACGGTCAGGCTCTTGTGCACCTGCAGCGCCTTGGCGGCGTCGCCGTTCTCGCGCAGCATGCGGCCGATGCGCACGTAGGCGTCGGCGGGCGCCGCGCCGGCGAGGATGGCCTGCTGGAGGCGCGCGAACGCCTCCGCCTTCTTGCCGTCGACGAGGAGCTGGAGTCCTTCGATATACGGATCGGCGGCGCGTTGCGAAAACGCGCGCGCGTTCTGGTCGCGGCGCACGATCCAGCGCGCGCCCACGATCAACAGGGCGACGGCGGCGCCGGCCAGAAATGGAATGATGGGGGCGTCACCCATGGCGTCCCTCCCGCGTCGTCACACCGGCGAACCGGTCTTGAATCCTTCCGTGTCTTCCAACGGCAGGCTGCGCAGCGCGGCGATCTCGCGGTCCATGCGCGTGAGCTCGCGCCGCGCTTGCGTCAGCTGGCGTCGCAGCGCGATCTCGTTCACGACCGAGATCAAGTACGAGAACACCATCCCCGTCACGAACACGATCATCAACAGAAACGTCAGCTTGAGTCCCCAATACACCTTGGTGAAGAAGGTGAAGTCCACCGTCTGGTCGGCGTTTTCCATGCCGAGCCACAACACCGCGATGACGCCGGCCAGAATCAAGAATGAGCGAATCAACCACACGGCGGGCCTCCTCAGGGAACCGAACCACGCGTGCCGCGCCCATGATGGACGGTGCCCGCGACACCGTCAAGGGTGGGCTTTCCCACGCCCACAAACGACGAAGGCCGGTCGCGCGACCGGCCTTCGTGCACGAACTATCTAGCGCGACGCCCTAGTCGTCGGACGACGCCTCCGCCGCGTCGGCCGCGCCCAAGTCGGCGTCGTCGATGTCGTCGCCCTCACCGGAGGGAGCCGGCACGACGAAGTCGCGCTTGGGATGCGCCGCCACGAACGAACGCGCCGCGTCTTCGCCGTGCGCCTTCAAGTAGGCGCTCACGGAGAGCACGATGCGCTTGTTCTTGGGGTCGACCTTGATCACCTTGAGCGGCACTTCTTCTTCGGCCTGGAAGTACTGGCCGGGGTGGACGATGTCGTCCATTCCCATCTGTCCGACCGGGACGAAGCCTTCGACGTCGTGGCGCAGCTCGACGACCGCGCCGCGGTCCAAGATGCGCGTGATCTTGCCCGTCACTTCGGTGTCGGGTCCGAACTCGACCGCGAGGCGCTCCCACGGGTTGTCGGTGAGCTGCTTCATGCCGAGGCTGATGCGCTTCTTGTCCTGGCTGATCTCGAGCACCACCACGTCGACGAGGTCGCTCTTCTTGACGACTTCGCTCGGGTGACGCACGCGCTTGGCCCAGCTCATGTCGGAGATGTGCAACAGACCGTCGATGCCCTCTTCGATTTCGACGAAGGCGCCGAAGTTGGTCAGGTTGCGCACGATTCCCTTCAGGCGCGTGCCGGGCGGGTAACGGCGCTCGATCGTGGTCCACGGATCGGGCTCGGTCTGCTTAAGCCCAAGCGAAATCTTCTGCGCGTCCTTGTCGACCTTGAGCACGACCGCTTCGATCTCCTGGCCCACGGAGAGAATCTTCGACGGGTGCTTGACGTGCTTGGTCCACGACATCTCGGAGATGTGGATCAATCCTTCGACGCCCTTCTCGAGTTCGATGAAGGCGCCGTAGTCGGTGATGCTGACGACGCGGCCCTTGACGCGCGCGCCCACCGGGAAGCGCTCGTTGACGCCCTCCCACGGGTGCGGCGAGAGCTGCTTCAAACCGAGCGAGATCTTTTCCTTCTCGCGGTCGAAGTCGAGCACCTTGACCTTGATCTTCTGGCCGATCTGCACGACGTCCGACGGGTGGCCGACGCGGCCCCACGTCATGTCGGTCAAGTGCAAGAGGCCGTCGACGCCGCCCAAATCGACGAAGGCACCGAAGTCGGTGACGTTCTTGACGACGCCCTCGCGGATCTGGCCCGCTTCGAGCTCGCTCATCAAGCCCTTCTTCAGCTCTTCGCGCTTCTCTTCCAAGACGACGCGGCGCGACACCACGATGTTGCGGCGGCGCTTGTTGATCTTGATGATCTTGAAATCGAGCGTTTGACCCAAGAGGTCGTCGAGGTTGGGCACCTGGCGGAGCGCGATCTGGCTGCCGGGAAGGAACGCGTCGACGCCCAGGAGGTCGACCACCAATCCGCCCTTGATGCGGCGCTTCACGCGGCCTTGCACGATCTGATTCATCTCGTGCGAGTCCTTGATCTGGCCCCACACCTTGAAGAAGTCCGCCTTCTCCTTGGAGAGCACCACGAGACCGTCCTGGTTCTCGAGCTTCTCCAAGTAGACGTCGAACTGCATGCCGACCGCGAGGTTGTCGACGCTGCGAAATTCGGCGGAAGGAATGGTCCCTTCGCTCTTGAAGCCGACGTCGACGATGACTTCGTTTTCGCGGATGTCGGTCACGGTCCCGCGCACGATCTGCCCTTCTTCGAAGGTCGTGATCGTGGACTCGAGTCCCGGAACGAGTGTCGCTCCCGCCGGGCGGCCAGTCGCTTCTACGGCTGCCTGCTCGGCGTCGAGGCGTTCGAACAGCGCATACGCCGGCGAACGCAGACCCGCACCTCCCTTCGCGTGGGATGCATGGGTCGTCGACCCAGAGTTCCGGACTTCATCGAGCATCGAGCATTCTCTCCTCTGTGAACTGAACGGTTAGAGCGCCGCGACGTGCGGTCGCCCGTGGAAATGGGCATTGTAACGACTCGCACAGGCGGCTGCAACCGGAAATTAGGGAAGGACTTCGGGGCCTGGGGCCAGGGCCTACCGGCGCCGTTCCTTGAGGGCCTGGATGGCGGCGAGGACCATCTCGCTGTGGCGCCGGTACAGGGCGCGGTCGTCCTGGGACCGATACTCGTCCAATAGACCCGCCGGGATGCGGATGGGGGGGCCGTGGACCACGCGCACGCGGGTCTGGCGGAAGAAGCAGTCGCGCAGGCGGTCGGTGCCTTCGAGGTAGACCGGGACCACCGGGATGCCGGATCGAATTGCGAGGTAGCCGACGCCGCTGCGCGCGCTCCCCAATTCCCCGCCCGCGATGCGGCCGCCTTCGGGGAAGATGAGCACCGACTGGCGGCTTTCGAGGAGTGACAACGCGGTGGCCATGGCTTCGCGATCGAACACGCCGCGCTTGATGGGGAACGCGTTCAAGAACCGAATCACCGGGCCCAGCCACCAAATCTTGAACAGCGTGTCCTTGGCCACGAAGTGGACTTCGCGCGGCAGCGTGATGCTGACGGCCGGGGGGTCGAAGTACGAGATGTGGTTCGACGCGAACAAGTAGTTCTGCGTGGGCTCGGTCTTGAGGAGACTCTTCCAGCGCAAGCCGAACAACACGATGTACACGGAGCGCACGAAGAGAATCACCGCGTGGTAGGCCAGTCGCATCCGTTGCTTCGGCGACGTGCGCGCGAGGAGGGCGGCGCGCTCCGCGGCAGTCTCGCGCGCGAGCGAAGCGACCTTCGCGACCTCGCCCTCGATGGTGGCGTTGGAGGTGTCGACGAGCCACGCTCCCACCGGGCGCACCAAGGGGCTTTCGGCGCGGGAGGCGTCGAGCGAGTCGCGGCGCTCCAAATCGCGCGCGACGTCGTCGATGCTGGCGGTGACACCCGCGCGCGAAAGCTCGGCGTGGCGGCGCTCGGCGCGCACGCGCACGGAGGCGTCGAGGTAGATCTTCACGTCGGCCCACGGCAGCACGACGCTCCCGATATCGCGCCCTTCCAGGATCACGCCGCCGCGCTCCGCGAGCTCGCGCTGGCGCCGCACCATGGCGGCGCGCACGGGCCGGTGCGCGCTCACGGCCGACACCGCGCCGGTCACTTCCGGCGAGCGCACGGCGTCGGTGACGTCGCGTCCGCCGATGCGCACGCGCGGGTCGCCGCGCGCGTCCTGCTCGACGAAGATCTCCAATTCGCCCGCGAGCGCGCCCAGACGCTCGGCGTCCCCCAGGTCGACGCCGCGCTCGATCGCGACCAGCGTCACCGCGCGGTACATGGCACCGGTGTCGACGTGGCGCAGCCCTAGCTCCTTCGCCACCAAACGCGCGGTGGTGGTCTTTCCGGACCCGGACGGACCATCGATCGAGATGGAGAAAGTGCGGAGCAACTCCTCCGCGGTGCGCGGCGCGCGACTCAACTCGCGGCGGGCCGCGTGGCGGCGGGTCGGTGATGGAACACGGCGCGCAGCGCGTCGATCAGGCGATCGTTCTCGGCCGGCGTGCCGATGGTGATGCGGTAGGTGTTGCGCGCGGCGCCGAATTGTCCCAGGCGCCGCACCACGACGCCGCGCTGCATGAGCTCGGCGAACAGGTCGAGCGTGGAAGCGCCGAGGTCGACGAATACGAAGTTGGCCTGCGACGCCGGGCACACGAGACCGAGTTGCACCACGGCGTCGCGAACGCGCGCGCGCTCCGCGATGGTCTCCTTCGCGTGCGGCTTCAACTCCTCCGCGCACGCGAGCGCGCCCAGTCCGGCGGCTTGCGCCAGGCGGCTCACGTTGAAGGGCTGGCGCACCTTGTGGATGGCGTCGATCACGACCGGGTTGGCGATGGCGTAGCCCACGCGCACCCCCGCGACGGCGAAGAACTTCGAGAAGGTGCGCAGCACGACGATGTTGTCGTGCGCGCGCAAGAGCGCGAGCGAATTCGGATAGTCGGGTGCGTCGACATAATCGACATACGCTTCGTCCATTACTACCAGCACGTCGTCTGGAATCCCGCCCAGAAATGCGCTCACTTCGTTCGCGTTCACATACGTCGACGTAGGATTGTTGGGGTTGCACACGAACACGATGCGTGTGTCGGCGTCGACGGCGGCGCGCATGGCGGGGAGGTCGAGGCGGTAGTCGCGGCACGGCACGCCGACGCCCTTGCAGCCGCAGATCTTGGGGATGAGACCGTACACGATGAAGCTCGGCACCGGATACACCACGTTCTCGTGCGGCTCGACGAACGCGCGCACCAACAGGTCGATGATCTCGTTGGAGCCGTTGCCGACCGCGATCTCGGTTGGCATTACCCCATGGTGCGCCGCCAACGCGCGCGTGAGTTCGGGGCTACCCGATTCGGGGTAGCGGTTCGACTGCGCGAGCGCCGCCGTCACCGCCGCGACGATCGTGGGGTGCGGAGCGCGCGGGTTCTCGTTCGACGACAGCTTGACCGCGCCGGGGTGGTCTTCACCCGCTTCGTATTGCACGATCTCGCGCACGTTCTTGCGCACGCGCTTATCGATCCCCACCGAGACCTCCCACCGCCGCTTCCAAGCGCTCGAGCTCGCGCTGGTCGAGCTCGCGGATGCCGCCCTCGGGCAGCTTGCGTATCGACACGGGCCCGAAGCTCACGCGCTTGAGCGCGTTCACGCGCAGGCCGACGGCTTCGATCATGTGGCGGACTTGGCGATTGCGGCCTTCCAATAAAGTGATCTTAAGGATGGTCTCTTTGGGCAATTTTGCCACCAGCTCGACGCCGGGTCGCGAACTCTGCTTGGCGCGCTGTCGCGCGCCTTCCATGGCCATGCGCTCCAGTCGGCGCAGCGTGGCGTCGTCGAAGCGGCCGCGCACGCGCACGTGGTACACGCGCGCAATGCCGAAGCGCGGGTGGGTGAGCTTGTAGCACAAGAGTCCGTCGTTGGTCATGAGGAGCGCGCCCGTCGTATTGATGTCGAGGCGTCCCACCGGAAACAGTCGCTGCTTGCGCAAGACGCGTTTCGCGAGGTCGGCGACGGTCGGGCGGCCTTCGGGGTCGGTGACGGTGCTCACGAATCCCTTGGGCTTGTGCATGAGGAGGACGATGCGCTTGGCCGGTTTCCCCACCGCGACGCCGTCGACTTCGATCGCGTCGAGGCCGGGCACGACGCGAATCCCCATCTCTTTCACGACGCGACCGTTCACGCGCACGCGTCCGGCCGCGATGATCTCGTCGCACGCGCGCCGCGACGCGATGCCGACCTGGGCGAGGAAATGATTGAGGCGAATCTGTTCGGGGTGGCTCGGAGTCCGCGCGCGTTCGCTAGCGCCGCGCGGGCTCGTCGTCTTCGGCGTCGAGTGCATCGTCATCCTCCTCGTCCGCCGCTTCGCCCAACTGCTCGGCGATTTCGTCGTACAACGGGCGGTTGACGGGCTCGTCGACGTGCACGCCCAAGGTCGCGCTGGCGGCGCGCGGGGTTTCCTCGGCGTCGTCGGCCGGCGCGGCGGCGAGCGGTTCGCCCGCTTCGTCGGTCGCGACCGCCGTCTCTTCGCCTTCGACTGCTTGTTCGCCCGCTTCGCGCGCGAGGAGCGCTTCCAGGTCCTCCATGCTCGGGAGGTCCTTGAGCGAATTGAGCCCGAGGTATTCGAGGAACGCGGGGGTGGTGCCGTACAGGAACGGTGCGCCCAGCACCTTGGCCTTGCCGGTGATCTCGATCAGCGATCGCTCCATCAAGTTCGCGACGACGGAGCCCGCGCCGACGCCGCGGATCGACTCGATCTCGGCGCGCGTGATGGGCTGCTTGTACGCGATGATGGCGAGCGTTTCGAGCCCCGCGCGCGACAGACGGAAGCGACGCCGTCCTTGGTAGAGGCGCGACACGTAGGGCGCGTATTCGGGGCGCGTCGCCAGGCGGTAGCCGCCCGCGACCTGTTCGATCGCGATGCTCCACGCCTCCTGGTCCGCGCGCGCGTTCCACTTGTCGATGGCTTCCTTGACGTCCGCGGTGGTGACGTCTTCGATGGTCGCCGCCAATTTGCGGGCCGATAGCGGCTCGTCGGCGGCGAACAGAAGCGCAAGGACGATGTTATCGAGGTTCGGATTCTCCATCGGTCTCTCCAGTCGTCACGTCGTCCATGGCCGGCGCGTCGTCGAACGCCGCTCCCTCCGGCGCTCCTTCGATCAAGTCGACGGGTGCCGTCACTTCGCCCGCGCCTTCGACGTCGGCGCTCCAGTCGGAAACTTCGCCCATGGGGCGGCCGAAGTTGTCGCCCTTGTAGATCCAAATCGCGCCGAAGGTGCCCTCCTGCTGCACGCGCGCCTGGCCGTGCTTCAACAGCTCGAGGATGGCCATGAAGGTAACAATCACTTCCAGGCGCGACCGTGAGCCCGCGAACAGATCCGCGAACATCGCCGGCTCGCGCGCTTCCAGCGTCGTGCGCACCAAGTCGATCTTTTCTTCGATGGTCCACGCTTCCAGCTCGACTTCGCGCACTTCGGCGCCTTCGAACTGCGTCATGACCTCTTGGAACGCGCGCATCAGCTGGAAGAGATTCAAGTCGATCACGACTTCGCCGGTGACGGCGTCCTTCTCTTCCTGCGGGACCGGGCGCGTGAACACGCGCATGCGCTCGTCCTCGAGGTCTTTGAAGCTCTTGGCGGCTTCGACCATCTTCTTGTACTCGAGGATGCTCTGGACCAGTTCCTGGCGCGGATCCTCGTCGGTGTCGTCGTCCTTGCGCAAGAGCATCTGGATCTTGATGCGCATGAGCGTCGCCGCGAGGACGAAGAACTCGCCCGCCAGCTCGATCTGCATCTCTTCCATGAGATTCAGATAGTCGAGGTACTCGCGCGTGATCTTCGCGATCGGGATGTCGTAGATGTCGAGGTTGTCGCGGCGGATCAGATAAAGAATGACGCCGAGCGGAGCGCGAATGCCTTCCAGCTCGGTGGTCCAGGGCGTATGCCGTTGTGCTTCACCCAATGTGCATCCGCTCCCTTACTTCCGACATGGTGTCGGCCGCCGCGCGGCGCGCCTTGGCGTCGCCGGCGTGGATGACTTCTTCCACGGCACCCTTCTTCGCTTCCAGCGCTTTGCGCTTCTCACGCAGCGGCGCCAAGTACTCCGCGATCGCCTTTCCGACGCGCTGCTTGCACTCGACGCACCCGAGCTTCGCGGTGGTGCAGCCCTCGTAGATCTCGGCCGCTTCGCTGGGCTTGAACTTCTGCCAGTACGTGTAGATCAAGCACACTTCCGGTCGACCCGGGTCGCTCCTGCGCAAACGCTGCGGATCGGTGAACGCGGTCTTGATCTTCTCCTGGATCGCTTCCGGCGCATCCGCCAAGTCGATGGTGTTGCCGAGCGACTTGCTCATGCGCTTTCCGTCCAGTCCCGGGAAGCGCGCGAACTTCGTGAGCTTGCCGTCCGGCACCGGGAAGACTTCGCCGTAGAGCCGGTTGAACTTGCGCGCGATCTCTCTCGTAATTTCGATGTGCGGCAGTTGGTCCTCGCCCACCGGGACGACGTGCGCTCGATAAATCAAAATGTCGGCCGCTTGCAGCACCGGATATCCGAGGTGGCCGTAGCTCATTCCCTCTTCTTGTTCGTCGATCTTCAAGTCGCGCACCTGTTCCTTGAGCGTCGGGTTGCGCTCGAGGCGCGCGGTGCTGATCAGCATCGCGAGCAAGAGGTACAGCTCCGCGTGCTCCTTGACGTGCGACTGCACGAAGATGGTCGACGTTTCCGGATCCAGGCCCGCGCTGATCCAGTCGATCACCATCTCGCGCGTGTTGCCGTCGATGGCCGCCGTGTGCTCGTAGTCGGTGGTGAGCACGTGCCAGTCGGCCACCATGAAGTAGCAGCGGTACTCCTTCTGGAGGGCGACCCAATTCTCCAGCGCCCCGGTGTAATTGCCGAGGTGGAGGCGGCCCGTGGGCCGGTTGCCGGAAAGGATGATCTTCTGTGCGGTCGGGGAGGCCACCGATGCTCCAAGCCGCGTCGCGACACGGCGTTTTGGGCATTCTAGGGGGCGGTTTCGAGGAGTGTCAAGGAATGTCGCCGGAACGGTCTAGACCCGCGGTCGTGTTTTCTGTGACTATTCGACACTCGCTATGCTCGCCGCCGGAACGGTCCTCGGTGCCTATCGAATCATCGCCCCCCTCGGCTCCGGGGCCATGGGCGAGGTCTACCGCGCGCGCGACACACGCCTCGATCGCGACGTCGCGGTCAAGGTCTTGCCCGACGAATTTGCCGCCGACGAAGAGCGCCTGCGTCGCTTCGAGCGCGAAGCCAAGACGCTCGCGACCGTCAACCACCCCAACGTCGCGCACATCTACGGCGTCGAACGGATCGACGGCGTCTCGTTCCTAGTACTCGAGCTCGTGCCGGGCGATACGCTCGACGCGCGACTGGCGGCGGGCCCGCTCCCCCTCGACGAGGCGCTCGACGTTTGCCGGCAAATCGCGGAGGGCCTCGAAGCCGCGCACGAAGCAGGCATCGTCCATCGCGACTTGAAGCCCGCGAACATCCGGCTCACGAACGACGGCGTCGCCAAGGTGCTCGACTTCGGTCTCGCCAAGCCGCTGCGCGCCGACACCAAGACCGCCAGCACCTCGCTCGCCACCGAAGACGGGCGCCTCCTCGGCACGCCGACCTACATGGCGCCGGAACAAGCGCGCGGCAAGTCGGTCGACCGCCGCGTCGACGTGTGGGCCTTCGGCTGCGTGCTGTTCGAGTGCCTGACCGGCAAGCGTCCCTTCGACGGCCCCACTACCACCGACGTCCTCGCCGCGATCGTGCAGCAAGAACCCAACTGGTCGCTGCTCCCCGCCGCAACGCCGTCGCACATTCGCGTGCTGCTGCGGCGATGCCTGGCCAAGGACCCGCGCCAACGTCTGCGCGACATCGGCGAAGCACGCTTCGCGCTCGAATCGCAAGCCGACGTCGACGCGGTCTCGCACGCGCAGCGCGGTTCGGGCCAGCCCGTCTGGTGGTGGCTCGTGGCCGCGGTGGCCGTCGTTGCCACCGGGTTGTGGGTGCGTTCCGCGTTCTGGGTCTCTGCTCCCGCACCGCAGGTGACGCGCGCGAGCATCCCGGTCCCGGAAGCGGAAGCCGTGCTCGCGGGATTCCAGATGGGCGCGATCGCGCTCGATCCCAGCGGGCGCACCATCGCGTTCTGCGCGCAGCGCGACAATCGCACGCTGCTCTACGTGCGCGCGCTCGACGCCGACCATGCCACCGTCGTCCCCGGCAGCGACGGCGCGCACAACCCGTTCTTTTCGCCCGACGGCCAGTGGGTGGGGTTCTTCGCGCGCGAGAAGCTCATGAAGGCGTTCGTGAGCGGCGGCGACCCGCTCGAGCTGCTCCCCGCCGCGCAGGATCGCGGCGCCACCTGGCTCGACGACGGCAGCATCGTCGTCGCCCCCAGCACGGCGGACCCGCTGATTCGCATCCCCGCGCAGGGCGGCACTCCCGAAGCGATCACCGTGCTCGACTCGACGCGCAACGAACGCACGCACCGCTGGCCGTGCGCGCTGCCGGGCGGCGAGTGGCTCTTGTTCACGGTCGGCACCACCGATCGTCCGGCGGAATACGAGCATGCGATGATCTGCGCGGTGTCGATCAAAACCGGAGAGCGACGCGACGTCCTGACGGGCGCGAGCATGGCCAAGTTCTGCGCGCCGGATCATTTGATCTTGGGGCTGGGGTCGACGCTGTACGCGACGCCGTTCGACCTGCGCTCGCTGAAGTCCTCGGGCTCGCCGCTGCCCGTGTTGACGGGAGTCGTCAACACGTTCGGGAGCGGCAACGTCCAGTTCGACGTCGCGCGCGACGGCACCCTCGCGTACCTTCCGAATTCGCCCGAGTTCGACAACACCGAGCTGATTTGGATGGACCGCTCCGGCCGCGTGACTCCGATCCCGGCGCCGCCGCAACCGTACCGGGTGCCGCGCGTCACCGCCGACGGCCGCCAAATCGTGGTGTGCGTCGGTGCGCAGCTATTGCGCAGCGACGTGTGGTCGTACGACCTCGCGACCGGAACGCTGAACCGCCTCACCTTCGACCAGCGCAGCTCGCAGCCCGTGCTGTCGCCGCGCGGCACCGAGCTCGCCTACTGGTGTTTGGCGGGCGGGATCGACATTCGCATTCGTTCCATGGAGCCCGGTGCCACGTCGCGCATGGTGGTGCACGACCTCACCACGGCGCGACAACCGTCCGGCTTCACCGCGGACGGCAAGGAGATCCTCTTCGACCGCTTCGGCGATCCCAAGAGCGACATCTTGGTCGCCCCCATCGACGGCTCCACGCCGCCGCGTGCGCTCGTGACGGACGAATACGCGCAGTGGGGCGCACGCATGTCGCCGGACGGTCGCTGGGTGGCGTTCGTCTCCAACCAATCAGGGCGCCACGAGATCTACGTGCGCCAATGGTCGAATCCATCCGCGATCTGGCAGGTGTCGAGTCAAGGCGGACTCGCGCCGGTGTGGGCCCTCGATTCGAGCGAGCTGTTCTACGTGCGCGGGCGCACGCTGGTCGCGGTTCCCGTCGACCGCAAGAGCGCGACCTTCATTGTCGGCACCGCGCACGACCTGTTCGAAATGCCCACCAACTACGACGTGCCCAAAGAGACGCCCAACTACGACGTCGCGCCCGGCGGCGAGAGATTCCTCACGACGCGCGTCGCGCACCCGGAAGCCGCCCCGCGCCGTGTCGACCTCGTCTTCAATTTCTCCGCGGAAGTCGCTCGCGCGCTCGCCAAGCGCTAGGTTCCCCGTTCGCTTTTCCGAGCGCCGGCATTTCTTCCTTCGACGGGGTCGTCCCCCCAATTGTTGGAGGAATCTATGATGATGCGTGCTTGCGCTTTGTTGCTCTGTCTGTGTATTCCCCTCACGGTCCACGCCGCGCTGCTCGGCACCGGGTCCCACGTGTTCGACGGATCCATCGGTCCGCCTCAGCCGCAGCAGTTGACCCCCAAGTTCGACTTCGGCGACGTGCCGGCGCTCTTCGACGGATACGTGCTGACGATGGCCTCGCAGGGCCAGGTCCTGACCGCCACCGCGGTCACCGACCCCGACTTCGGCGCCATCGTTGCGGATCTGGCCGACGGCGCCCCCGACATGATGCATCTCTGGATCTTCGTGGGCATCGGCGGTTTCGGCATCGGCTCGCCCGAGCAACTGTTCTTCTCGCTCGGCTCGATCGACTTCGCCGGCTACACGATCGACACCATCACGCTCACGGTCGACGAGATCGCCTTCGACGTGGCCGACAATGCCACCACCGTGCATGCCAAATTGACGCTGCGTGTGTACGGCGACCGCGCGCTCCCGGTGGCGACGCGAACCTGGGGAGCGGTCAAGGCGATGTATCGACCTTGAATCAGCGCCCGCGCGGGTGGAACACGCGGTGCGCCTCCAGAATGTGGCGGGTGTCGACGTGGGTATAGACCTGGGTGGTGGCGATGTCGGCGTGACCCAGTAGCTCTTGCACCAAGCGAAGGTCGGCGCCGCCTTCGAGCAGGTGGGTTGCGAAGGAATGGCGCAGTACGTGCGGCGACACGCGTCGCGCGATGCCGGCCGCGATGGCGTGGGCTTTGAGATTCTTGAAGAATCCCACGCGCGAGATCGCCCCCCCGCGCGCGTTCACGAACACGTGCGGCGAGATGCGGCCCTGCAACAGGAACGGACGCCCGCCGTCCAAGTAGCGCGCGAGCGCGCGCGCGGCCTGGCGTCCGAACGGCACCACGCGCTGCTTGTCACCCTTGCCGCGCACCACCACGATCTCTTGGTCGAGTCGAAGTTCTTCGAGCGTGAGCCCGCACAGTTCGCTGACGCGCAGCCCCGCGCCGTACGCGAGCTCGAGCATGGCGCGATCGCGGAGTCCGAGCGGCGTCGACGTGTCCGGTTGCTCGATGAGCGACTCGATCTGCGCGAGCGTCAACACCGACGGCATGCGGCGCGCGAGTTTGGGCCGCACCACGTCGCGCGCGACGCGCTCGCTCCCCCACCCTTCGCGCGCGAGGAACTTGTGGAAATGGCGCAGCGCGGAGAGCTTTCGCGCGCGCGAGGCCGGCGCCAGCCCCTGGCGGGAGAGCCGCACCGCGTGGAGCTCGATGGCCTCGTCGGTGATGCGCTGGGGGTCGGTGATCGAGATCTCCTCCAGCGTCTCGACGTAGGCGTGGAGGTCGCGCGCGTAGGCGCGGGTGGTATTCGGGCGCAGCCCCCGCTCGACCACCAGGTAGTCGAGGAAGGCGTCGACGGAGCCGTCGAGGGTGTGTTTCGCGGGCTTGGCCACGGCGCAAAAAGGAGCTATCGAGCGCTTGACGGGCGCCCCCGCCCCTGGTACAGTCCTTCGGCCCATTATTAGGAGGACATCGGAATGCCACAACATAAATCGTGCGAGAAGCGGATCAAGCAGGACGTCAAGCGCACCGCCCGTAACCGCGCCGACCGCGGTAACCTGCGGACCGCCGTGCGCGCGTTCCGCGAGCTGGAAGCCGCCAAGCGCGCCGGCTCGTATTCGGAACTGCAGTCGATCCTGGACCGCGCGGTCAAGAAGGGGATCATCTCCAAGAACCGCGCCGCCCGCTTGAAGTCGCGCCTCGCGCCCAAGAAGGCCGCGTAGCGCTCGCGACAGAATTGAAGCAAAACGCCGTCCATCGGAAGATGGGCGGCGTTTCGTGTTTTCTATTCCCGAAAGGGACTCTTCGCGACGCGCGCCCTAGCGCGCGATCACCATCTTGTTCGTCACGGTGGTGCCCTTGGCCGTTACTTTGTAGAAGTAGACGCCGCTAGGCAGCGCGCGGCCCGTGCCGTCGCGCCCGTCGAAGGGCACCTTCCGCCAGCCCGCCTTCTGGTTCCCGAGCACCTGCGCGCGCACGCGCCGCCCCGCCACGTCGAATACTTCGATCGAGAGGTCGGAGTCGGCGGGCAGCCCGATCTGGAGATCCGTGGTCCCCTGGAACGGATTCGGGTGGTTGGGCAGCACCGTGAGATGGGTGACCGGCGGCGTGTTGCCCACACCGGTCGCGGCTTGCACGCTGGCTTCGTTCGAGGGCGCGCTTTGGTTGGCGTGTACGTCGAACGCGGTGACGATGTAGTAGGTCGCCGCGGACGGGGGCGTGGTGTCGGTCAGAATGGTATCGGCGGCGCTGGAAAGGAAGTTCAACGGGACCGGCGTCACACCCGACGCGGTGGCGCGATACACGGAGTAGTCGCGAAGGTCGGGTGCGACGGCACGATTCCACTTGAGATAGACATAGTTGCCAATGCGCTGTGCGGTGAGCGCCAGCGGCGCGGCCGGCGCCAGGTTGTCGACGGAGTGCCCGCTCAACACGTTCGAGGTCCAGAACCTGAACTCGTCAGCGGTGTGCGAGAGAACTTGGAAGAAATTGTTCGCGGCCCCCTGACTCGACGAATCGGCCGTGGTGCTCGCGCTGAATCGGTATCCGTCGAAGAACTGCGCGCTCTGCGTTCCAACTAGCTCCCAGTAATAGCTCGTGGAGGGTGTGCGCTCGACGCGCAAGGCCGGACCCGCGAAGTCGGCGGTGATGCGCCCGGGCGGTACGGCCAACGCGGGATTCGCCGCCATCGCGGCCGCGGCGGAGACCGCGTCGGTCGCGCGCCAAATGGAATAGTGCGTGATGGTGTCGTAGTTGCGAACGTCCAAGCCACTGGCCTTGAAGTTTACCTTCACCTTGCCGCCCTGGTCGCCCTTCACATCGGCTACCGACGTTACCGTCGGTTCGGGGTGGCCCCATTGCCCTTCCTGGAATTCGAAGCGCTGCGCGTACGCATCGTAGTTGGAGCTGGGAGCGCCCGACCACGTCATGATCGCCCCACCCTGGCCGTCCGC
Organism: uncultured bacterium; assembly: GCA_964560355.1. Classification (GTDB taxonomy): domain Bacteria; phylum Krumholzibacteriota; class Krumholzibacteriia; order WVZY01; family JAKEHA01; genus JAKEHA01. The sequence continues at coordinate 25,121 of CAZLLI010000006.1, forward strand.
TACCAATCCGTTGATGGATTCGTAGCCGATGGTGGTGCACATGGCAACCCCGTTGGGCGTCCATTGCACCACACCCGCGCTATTCACTTTCTGCGCGTACAAGTCGCTGTACACGGTGCGCTCGTCCGTCCACGCTGCAACGACACCGCCCGCTCCGTCCGGCAGCAACTTGGCGTTGTACTGGCCGTTCGCCGCGGTGCAGACGGGCACGCCGTCGTAGGTCCACTGGGTGACACCGTTGGCATTGACGCGCTGCACATAGACGTCGGCGACATCGTTGCGGCTGTCGTACCACGCGACAATGGCGCCGCCGGCGCCGTTGGTGGTGATCGAGGACGGGTACTGGTCGCCCGCCGCGTAGGTAAGTCCGACCCCGTTCGCCGGCCATTGCACCGCGCCCGCCGCATTGACGCGTTGCGCATAGACGTCGGGAGCGGGGCCGCCGCGATAGTCGGTCCACGCCACAATCGCTCCGCCGCTTCCGTCCGCGGTGATCACCGGATATCGCTGGTTGGTCCCGTCCACGGACAGACCGACGCCGTTGCCCGGCCATTGGACTGCCCCCGCGGCGTTGATGCGTTGTCCATAGATATCGTAGTTGCCGGACCGAACATCCTCCCACGTCACGATGGCGCCGCCCGCATTGTCCGGTACGATCACAGGGTAGTTCTGATTGGCTCCGGCGTTGCACAAGGAGACGCCGTTCGCCGCCCATTGCATGACACCCGCCGCGTTGACACGCTGCGTATAGATGTCGTAGTCGACCGTGTTCCGAAAATCGGGCCACGTCACGATGGCTCCTCCCGCGCCATCCGCAATCAACATCGGCGAGAGCTGATAGCTGCCCGCCACGCACACCGCAACACCGTTGGCCGCCCACTGGGCGACACCCGACGCATTGATGCGTTGCGCGTAGATGTCGGCGTCGACTCGCCGGTCCTCCCACGAGATGATCGCACCTCCCGCCCCGTCGGAGACCAGCTGCGGGTAGTACTGCTGATCGATAGCCGTGCAGACAGGCACCCCGTCCAACGTCCACATCGGAACGCCGGCTGCGTTGAGGCGCTGCGCGTAGATGTCGGAAATGAACGCGTTCCGATAGTCCATCCACGCCATGATCACGCCTCCAGCCCCGTCGGAGACCGACACCACCCAAGTCTGGTCGCTATAGGCGATGGAGACGGGGGCACCGTTGGGTTGCCATTGGGGATAAGCGGCGGAGGGAAAAAGAGCGAGTGCACCGACGAGAGCGAACGGGACCAGGCGGGCCATAGAACGACCTCCGGAACGAAATGACGCGCGTGCGAACTTGGCCTATGTGGTAGGACGTGTACGGCGGGCGAAAAATCACGCGCCCGATCGCGGTCAGCGTTGGTAAATGAACCCGTCCTTGTTTCCGAAGCCGGCGCGCACGCCGTTGGGGAAGGTCGCGTCGCCGTCGACGATCCCGGAAACGATGGCGTAGTCACCCGTCGACGCCACACCGCCACACACGTCGTTGCTCGCGCTCCCGAACGATTCCGCCCACACGGGGTCGCCGTCCTTGTCGAGGCGCACGACGAAAAGATCGAGCCCGCCGTGCGAGGTGAGCGTGCGCGTGCCCAGCGTCAAGGTCCCGTCGAACTCGCCGTACACCAGCACGTCCTTCGAACCGATGGTGCACGCGCGCGTCGCGCCTTCGTCCCCGGCGCCGCTGTAGATGCGCGCCCAGCGAAACGCGCCCGCGTTGGTGAACGCGGCGACGAATCCGTCGGTGCCGTCGGCGGTGTACGCGCCCAACGGGCCGGTGACGTCGAAGTCGATGTCGCCCGAAAACGACCCGACCACGATGGGGCCGTCGGCGGTCGCGGCGACGCCCCACGCGTGCGCTTCGCCCGTCCCTCCGATTTGGGTGATGCCGAGCGGCGTCCCCAGCGCGCCGTAGCGCGCGAGGTATGCGTCGTTGCCCCCGCCGTTGCCGATCGTCGTCCCGCCGAACCAGAGGTCGGTGTTCTCGTAGTGACCGACCACGAAGAGATTGCCGCTCGACCCGCGCGCGAGCGCGGTGCAGATGGAGACGCCGTCGGGCGTGAGCGCGGTCTCGCCCCAGAGTGCGTCACCGCTCGCGCCCACGCGCAGCAAGAAGCCGACTTGACGGCCGGCGTCGTAGCCGATGCTGATGGTGCCGACGGTGATGGTGGCGCCGACCGCGCCGGTGACGAATACGCCGCCGTCGCCCGCGGCCTCCATGTCGGTGCCGAAGTCGTCCCACGCCGATCCCACGCCGAGCGCCCACGTGGGCGAAGCGGTCGCGTCGAGCTTGCTGATGAACAGGTCCTTGAGCCCGAACGGATCCAAGTCGGTGGCGCCGATTCTCGACGCGCCCACGTACGAGCCGGTGACGAAGAGCTCGTTGCCGTCGCGCGCGATCGCGTTGGCGACGTCGTCGCCGTCGCCGCCGAGTTGCGCGAGCCACGCGAGGGCGCCATTGTCGCGGAACGCGGCCAGGTAGACGTCGGTTGTCACGGCGACCACGCTGTCGGGCTCACCCGTCACGCGCAACGTGTCGACGAATTCGCCCGCGACGACGCGCAGCCCGCTCGCGTTGACGACGACGTCGTGGGCGCCGTCGACACCGGCGCTCCCGATCATGTTCGCGTAGGTTACCGGGGTTTCACCGTCGGGCGGCGCGGCGGGATCGTCGCTGCACGCGGCGACGAGGACCGCCACGAATAGGGGGACCACTCGGCGGAAGCGGACGCTGCAATTCATGCTCGTAGTATAGCAGATGCTCGAGGCTCCGCTTTACTCCCGGCGCGCGACCCGCTACACTCCGCACCGACCACGTGCCAGCGCCAGCCCGCGTCCGAATGGGAGGTCATCTCACATGCGACGCATTCCCCTGTCTGTCCTCGTTGTCTCCGTCGTTGTGGTTTGGGCCGCGAATGCGTCGTCGCGCGACGTCGCGCCGCCTACGTTCGCGGAAGCACCCGGCCGTCCGCTCGCCGACGGTCCCACGCCCCTCGCGCCGGGCGGCGTCGAGCTGCCGGTCATCGGCTATTGGAACTTCGACAACGGCTTCGGCGGACCCGACCCGCAAGGGTGGACGACGGCCGATCGCACCGCGCAGATCGGGACCTTCTTCCACGTCGACAACTTCGGGTCGTTCATCCATGGAGTCATCTTCAACCCGTTGAACGATGCGCAATCGCTTTGGTGCGGCGCGGCGCCCTGCGTGGGCCAGGAAGTGTGCAACTACGCCGCGCTGCCCGGCTACGGCAACGGGTGGGACCAGCGCTTCCAGTCGATCGCCTTCACCGCGAGCAATGACGTCACCATCGGTTTTCGCATGCGCTACGACGTCGAACCGTTGTACGACTTCGTGTACTTGGATTACCGCGGCGTGGCCGGGACGTGGCAGAACATCGCGAGCTTGACGGGCATCGGCCTCGCGACCTATTCCTACGTGGTCGACTCCGCCGACCACCAGGGGTCCATCCAATTCCGTTTCCGCGTCGTCAGCGACGGTGTGTACTCCGACGAAGACGGCGGGTACCCCTCCGAGGGCGCGGCCGTGATCGACAACCTCTCGGTCGCGGACGGCGCCACCATCATCGACTCCCAGTCCTTCGAAGGCGAAGCCGTCGGCGCTCTCGCGACCGCCGACGGACACTGGAGCGCGTCGGTACGCCCGCCCTACGGCGACTACGGCGGTCTGTTCGACGGCAACGCGGTGCTGCAACAAGACCCCGCCATCACCAACACCACCAGTCTGTGGGGCTTCTTCAACGGGTCGACGGCCAACTACGGATGCGGTGGTCACGCGTCGCAAGCGGCGGTGCCGTACGTCCAGTACTTCGAAGGCGACCCGCGTTACATCGAGAGCGAAATCCGTTCGCCGACGGTGTCGCTCGCGGGGGTGCCGCCGACGTCGCCGGTGCTCCTGTCGTTCGACGTCTATCGCGATCTCCCGCTCGCCAATCTGCTCTTTTACCGCTGGTACGTGCGCTCGCGCGTGGGCGGATCCTGGAAACCGTGGACGACCAACGGCATCGTCTACTACTCCGCCGTCACCAGCTGGTACTCGCACAACCAGGATATTCGCAGCCGCATCGCGGCGGGCGCGACCGACATCCAGGTGGCGATCGGCGTGTTCGACGGATGCGGCATCTGGTGCGGCACCCCGGTCGGCACCGGGGCGTGTCATAGCCACGCGCCGCTCATCGACAACGTGCGTCTGGCGACGGTCCCCACCAACACGCCGCCGGGCCCGAATGTCGTCGTGACGCCGCCCGACCTCAACACCGGCACGACGCCGGTGACGGTGACGTTCGACCAGATCACGGCGAGCGGCGTCACCACGCTCGTCACCGGGACCGCGGGACCGGTGCCGCCGGGAACGTTCACGCTCGGCGACGGCGTGTACTACGACCTCGCCACCACCGCGACCTTCACCGGCAACGTGACGGTGTGCCTCTCGTACAATCCCGCCACGTTGGTCGTGCCCGAAGCGAGCCTGCGACTCCTGCACTGGAACCCGATCGCGACCCCGCCGAGTTGGACCGATATCACGACCTCGCTCGACCTCGTTGCGCACCGCATCTGCGGTGTCACGAGCTCGCTTTCGCCCTTCGTGTTCGGAGGCGGCAGCCTGACCGGCGTCGACGACGCGCCGCGCGACTTTGTGCTCTCGCAGAACGTGCCCAACCCGTTCAATCCGAGTACGACGATCAACTACCAGGTACCGAACGGCGGCGCGGACGTCTCGATTCGCATCTACGACGTCGCCGGCCGGCTGGTGCGCACGCTGGTGGACGAGCATCGTCCCGCGGGAACGCACGCGGTCGCGTGGGATGGGCGCAACCAGGCCGGGACCCGCGTGGCGTCGGGCGTCTACATTTATCGCATGACGGCGGGGTCGTTTAGCGACGCGCGCAGAATGGTGCTGCTGAAATAATCGCGGGCGCGCCGACGTTCACGCCTCTTGTTCTTTGAACTCGCCCGCGACGCGCATGAAGATCGTGAGCACCACGATCGCGAGCGCGAAGTGCGCCGCCATGATGTACCAGATGTGCTCGGGGTGCCCCGCGTCGGTGACGCGGCCGTAGAGGCCGGTGTAGAGACCGCTCGTCAGCCCGCCGATGCAGGTCCCGAGGAAGTTCGTCCCCATGTAGAGCCCCGCCTTCTCGCGCGGCGCGATCCAGGTGATGTATTCCTGGATGCGCGGCGAGGCCATCATCTCGCCCAACGCGAAGAGAAAGATCCCCAAGAGAACGAAGGACGGCGCCGAAATCTTCGCGAAGCCGATGATCGCGAATCCCACCGCGCCGATGAACAGCCCCGACAGAAACGCCGGCATCGCGCGCCAGCGCTCGACGGTACGCGAGACGATGATCTGCAGCACCATGATGATCCAGCCCGTGCTGCCGATGGTCTCGCCCAAGATGCGGCGCACGCCGTTCTCGTCTTCGTGGGAGAGGAAATTCGCGATGCCGCTGCCGACCACCGACTTGATGTCCACATACAGCTTCGCGGTATCGAGACTGCTGTCGACGTAGACCGCGCACAGGTTGAAAAACGCCCAAAACGGCAGCCAGAAGAAGAACCCGAGGATCACGAGAAACAGCGCGAACTTCACGTCGGACAGCGCGACGCCCATCTCCTTGAACTTCGCTTTGAGCGTGGTTCCTTCGACGATGCGCGGCGGCTCCTTGTAGAAGAAGATCGTCACCAAGAGCATCACCACCACCGCGACCGCGGCGGCCGCGAACGCGTAGCTCCACGAAATCGCGCGCAGGTGTCCCGCCACAATGGGGCCGAAGGTCCCCCCGATGTTCACCATCGCGTAGAAGATCCCGAAGCCCAGCGTCTTGTTGGTGGGGTCCGAAACCGCCCGCACCGTCCCCGCGATGAGCGGCTTGAAGATGCCAGCCGCGAGGCCGATCGAGAGCATCGTCAGCACGATGCCCGAGAACGACTTCGTCGCCAGCAGCAAGAGCACCGACGGCAAGTACGCCAAGTACGAGACGATCAGGACCTTCTTGAATCCAAACCGGTCCGCGAAGGTGCCCGAGACCACCGGGATCGAGTACGACATGAACAGGAAGATGCTCTGGACGATCCCGAGCTGCCCGCGCGAGTAGCCCAGGTGCTCCATGTAGATCCCGAAGCCGAAGTAGATGCCGTAGTACGCGAATCGCTCCAGGATCTCGATCCCGTTCGCGACCCAGAAGACGGGCGGAAACGGCGTACGTTTGTTCATCGATCGATCACCTTTGCTTGCTAGCCGTCATCGCAAAAAGTCACGCGTAGTACTCGCGCACGGTGGCTACGACATTCCCGAGCGGAACCACGGTGGTGCGATCTTCCAGCCGGTAAAAGACCTCGACGTTGCCGTCCTTGAGATTGCGCTCGCCAAGTGTTACCCGCACCGGCACCCCGATTAGCTCGGCATCCTTGAACTTGGGACCCGGGCGCAAATCGCGGTCGTCCAAAAGCACGTCGAAGCCGGCCGCCTGCAGCTCGGCGTACACGCGCTCCATCGCCGTCAACGTGGCGGCGTCGTTCAAATTGAGCGGTGTCACGATGGCGTGGAACGGGGTCAGCGCCTTGGGCCAGCGGATTCCCTTCTCGTCGTACTGCTGCTCGATCGCGGCCGCCACCGCGCGCGACACGCCGAAGCCGTAGCACCCCATGATGAACGGCTTTTCCTTGCCGTCGCCGTCGAGGAAAGTCGCGCGCATGGCGCTGCTGTATTTCGTGTCGAGCTTGAAGATGTGGCCGATCTCGACGCCGCGCTGGAGCTTTAGCTCACCCTTGCCGCAATTCGAGCAGCGGTCGCCCGCGACCGCCATCGAGATGCGCGCGGTCTGCGACGCGGCGAAGTCGCGGCCCATCTTGACGCCGCGCAGGTGGGCGTCGGCCGCGTTGGCGCCGACGATCATGCCGTCGTACGCGGCGAGCAATTCGTCGGCGATGATGGTGGCCTTGAGTCCGACCGGCCCCGCGAATCCGACCGGCGCGCCGCTGACGGCTTCGACTTCGTCCGCCGCCATGGGGCGCACGTCGGGGTCGTCGAGCGCCTTGGCGAGCTTGATCTCGTTCAGCTCGCGGTCGCCGGGAACGAGCGCCGCGACGTCGCGGCCCTTGCTCTTATAAAGGAGCGTCTTGACCAAGCGCTGCGGCGACACCTTGAAGAACGCGCTCACTTCTTCGACCGTGTGGCTCCCCGGCGTCGCGACCTTCTCCATCTTGGTGGACGGTTCCTTCTCGAGCATCGGCGGGCCCGAGCTCGTCGCGCGCTCGTCGTTGGCGGCGTACCCGCACGAGGGACAGCGGAACAACGCGCTCTCGCCGGCGTCGGCGAGCACGATGAACTCCTCGTTGATGTCGCCGCCGATCGCCCCCGACTCGGCTTGCACCTGCACGCCCTCGAGGCCGCAGCGCTCGAGGATGGCCCGGTACGCCCCCGCCATGGCGAGGTAGGTCTCGTGCAGCGACTCGTCGGACGCGTGGAAGCTGTACGCGTCCTTCATCATGAACTCGCGCGCGCGCATGACGCCGAAGCGGGGGCGGAACTCGTCGCGGAACTTGGTTTGAATCTGGTAGAGCGTCTGCGGGAGCTGCTTGTAGCTCTTGAGCTCGGCGCGCGCGATGTCGGTAACGACCTCTTCGTGGGTGGGCCCGAGCGCGTAGACGCGCGCGCGCCGGTCCTTCAATTGAAAGAGGATCTCGCCGAAGTTCTTCAAGCGCCCGGTTTCTTCGTACAGCTCGCCCGGGTGCAGCACCGGCATTTGGACTTCCTGTGAGCCGATGCGATTCATCTCCTCGCGCACGATCTGTTCGACGCGCTGCAGCACGCGGTAGCCGAGCGGCAGAAACGAATACACGCCCGACGTCAGCATGCGGATCATGCCCGCGCGCAGCATCAGCTGGTGGCTCGGGATCTCCGCGTCCTTCGGGACTTCCTTGTACGTGGGCAGGTACGACTTGGACCAGCGCATCGTGAGTGTCCTTAAGATAAGGGACGGTCGCCCGTCGACGATCGTCCCGAACTAGTAGTTGTAACCGATGAAAAGCTCGAAGCCGGTGTTATTGGAGATCGTATCGAAATTCGTCGGCCATGTAAAGTTGACCCGCATGATGGGTGCGTAGCCCAGGTTGAGTTCGATGCCCGCGCCCAGGCAGCCCAGCCAGTCGGTGTCGAGGATCGAGAACTGGTTGCGGTACGCCTTGCCGGCGTCGAAGAAGAGCGAGCCTCGGAACATGGGAAACTCGATGGGGCCGAACGGCAGCACGATGCGCAGCCCGTCGAGCAGCGGGAAGCGCAGCTCGGTGTTGACGAGCTGCACGCTCTTTCCGAAGAACTCGTTGTACGGGTAGCCGCGCAGCGTCCACGGCCCGCCCAAATAGAACACCTGCTCGTCGCCGCCCCACGCGTTGCGCGTGATGTAGCGCACCGCGAACGCCACCCGCGACGAAATCTTCAAGTACTTGCGCACGTCGAGCTGGAGCAGCGTGTTGTCGAAATCGTTGCCCTGGAAGTCGATGGTGTTGCCGCCCGTCACATAGTAGCGCCAGCCGCGCAGCGGTCCGCCGATGGTCCACACCGTATTGTCGCGCACGTAGCTCATGAACAGCGATCCGGTGAAGCTGCGCTTCTCCTGGCTCGCCAGGCTGAAGTAGTCGGTGCGGCTGATCTCGCGCAGCACCACCGAGCCCTCCACGCGTTGGAACTTGTCGAGCGGGTAGCTCACACCCAGCGCCCCGCCCACGCGCTTTTCGCGCGTCGACAGTGCGCGCAAATCCGAATAGGTGTTCAGGTGGAACAGGCTCAGCGAGTAGTTCAAGCGGTGTGCGAGATTGAGGTATGCGAAGGCGGCGTTGAAGTCGTCCCAGAAGCTGCTGAACTCTTCGGTCGTGGTGCCGAACACGAACGAGATCTGGTGGTTGCCGAGCACGTCGGTCATCACGAGCTGGCCGCCGTTGCCGACGTCGCCGGCTTCGGGGTCGATGGCAACGCCGGCGCCGATGAAGTCGATCGAGAAGCGCGTTTCGTACGGCTTGGTGACGAACGCCGAGTCCGGCATGTCGGCGCGCGACCACGGCACCACCAGGTCGTCGGGCGGGCGCGGGCTCGCGAGCCGCGGCGACGCCTCGCGCAGCGGAAAGTCGTACAGGTGGAACTCGCCGCCTTCGTACACCGCGGCGACGAAGCTCTTCCCGTCGGGGAAGAACGACGGTACGGTGACGCCGGTCACGACGTGGGTCTGCTGAATGACGACGTCGCCGCGCCGCAAATAGATGTTCGCAGCGCCGTCGCGGTCGGAAGTGAATAGGAACGAGCGCCCGTCGGGCGCCCACTCGGGATTGGAGTCGGCGAACGGCCCGCCTTCCAGCGGCATGATCTCGCGCGTCTCCAGGTCCATCTGGTAGAGATGCGTGCGGTCTTTGTACTGCCCCGCGCCGCGGTCCGACGTGAACAGGACGACGTCGTCGTAGGGGTGGTAGTCGGGGTCTTCTTCGGAATACCCGTCTTCGGTCAAGCGCTCGAGGCGCCCCGTCGCGAGGTGGACGAGGAAGAGGTCCATGATGCCGCGCGTGTCGATGGCGCTGAATACCATCTTGGTGCGGTCTCCCGACACCGTCGCCGACTGCAGGATGGCGAGGTTGTCGAACTCGAAGTGCGCGATCTCTTTTTTCTCGCGCGCGCTCCAGAAGTAGATGCGGTCGCGCGCGCTACTCTTCGACACGAACACCAGCGTGTCGCCTAGGACTTCGATCTTGCTGCGAAACGCGGGCAGCGATTCCAGCGCGCGCGAGGTGCCGCCGCGCACGATCACGTCCTCGTGCCAGGGCGCGTTGGCCACTTCGGACACACCACTCACGCCGGGGGTGGCGGGGTTCGCGCGCTGGCTCCCGCGCCCTTCCGTAAGCACGACCACGCCGTCGCGCCCGGTGAGCGAGTAGACCAGCTTCTCGCGCGTGGGCGCGCCGGTCGAGTCGGGCGGCCCCGCTCCCAGCGCCCCCGCAGGGCGGCTGTGGAAGCTCCGCCACGGCGTCAGCTGCAACCCCTCGTCGGAGGCGAATTGCCGCGTGAGGAGGGTCGGATAGTACTTTCGCTTAATGTATTTCATGAAGGCGTCGTTGAGCTCGTACAAGTCCATGTTGATGGTCTTGGCGAGGACGAGCGTAAAGTCTGGCTCCTTCCACCACGACTCCAGGATGCGGATCACGGCGTCGCGTCCGAAGTTGGTGGCGATGAAGTTGATCACCGCCTCGCCCTGCTTGTACATCATGAACGACCCCTCGATACGCCAGATCTCGTCGAGGTCGTAGAGCCGGTTGTTGAGGAGCGCGTCGCGCACGAACATTTCGCCCTGCGCGTTCTGCGGCGAATTGGCGAAGTACTCCGCCATCCCTTCGACGAACCACAAGGGCGGCTGCGAGTAGGTGTACTTCCCCATCGCGTGCATGTCGACTTGCAGCTTCTCGAGCATGAACGCGTGCACCATTTCGTGGCGCACGACGTGGCGCAGGTTGGCGTACGACCCGTTGAACGGGACCGCGATGCGCCCCTTCATCAAGTCGGTGAATCCGCCCGTGTACTCCGAGATCAAGACCGGCAGGATGTTGGTTTGCTGGAAATCGTAGTGCGTCGCGTAGAACACGAAGGGGAGCCGGCGCCGAAACTCGACGCGGAAGGTCTCCGAATACTCGAGGAAGGTCTCTTCCACCAGAGGCGCGAGGTACAGGATCAGCGTCGAGTCGGGCGCGTAGTGGTAGATGTCGACGTGGGGCGTCTCGAGCACGCGCCAGTCCTTGCCCTGATAGATGACCTTGTTCTTGCCGAACGGATACTGCGCGTGCGCCGTCGCGGCGAGACATACCGCCGTCGCGATCACTCCCAAGGTGCACGCGCGCTTCAGCATGGAGCAACGATCAGACGTCGGCCCACCCGTGGAAGTTGACGGCGGCCGGTCCCTCGAGCGAGACGTTGACGGCTCCGGTCGGCGCCAACTCGAAGATGGCGGTCAACTCGTCGCCGCTGTGTTGCACGATTTTGGTGGGGCTCCGGAGTCTTCCTTCGTGCGCGAACAGGACCGACGCCGCCACCGACCCGGTTCCGCACGCGAACGTTTCCGCTTCGACGCCCTTCTCGTACGTGCGCAGGTAGATGCGGCCGTCCTCCCCGATCGAGGCGAAATTCACGTTGGCGCCCTCGGGCGCGAAGGCGGGGTCGTAGCGCAGCGCGCGCCCGAGCTCGAACACCTCGCCGGGCGTCATCGCGGCGGCGTCCGGCACCGGGACCACCGCGTGGCGCGTCCCCACCGTCATGAAATGAAGCGCGCCGAGCGGCGTCTTCACGCGCGTGTCGATGTCGCGACGCATGCGCGCCGCGTCCATCATCCGCATCCACGCGCGCTCGCCGCGCACGCGCGCCTCGATCGGACCCGACCCGGTCATGAAGTCGAGGACCACCTCGCCGTCGCGCGCGGCCCCCATGCCGAGCTCGGCGGCGAAGCGCGCGGAGCAGCGCGCGCCGTTGCCGCACATCTCCGCCTCGGTGCCGTCGCTGTTGTAGAAGCGCATGAAGTAGTCGCGCCCCTGGGCAGCCGCACCGCCTTCGATACTGATGAAGCCGTCCGCCCCCGCGCCGCGGCGCCGGTCGCACAGGTGCGCGATCTGCGCGCCCGTGAGCCGCACGTCTCCGCGACGGTTGTCGACCAGGATGAAATCGTTGGCCGCCCCGTTCATCTTCACGAATTCGATTCTCATGGCGCCTTCTCTCGTCGCTTCAATACCAGTTTGCCGACGTCGACGGTCGCACCGGGTCCCACGACGACGGTGTCGGGTGCTGCCACCGACGGCTCGCGGCACTTCGCGGCGCCGCACGCGTATTCGCCCCGCACGCTGTCGGCGGCGAGGTCGAGGAACGCCCACAGACGGTACGCGCCCGGCTTCACCTGCACGAGCGCGAAGGCACCCGCGCTGTCGCAGCGCGCGAGGTACTCCGCGCGCGTGGTGTCGCGGGGTGCGTATAGCGCCACCAGCGCGCGCACGCTGTCGACGCCGGTTTCGTTCACCACCGTGCCGCGCACGAAGCCGCGCTCGCTGGGGTCGATCACATTGATCTGGACCCCCGCGAACTCCGTCACGCGCGGAGTGAGCGTGATGGTGTCGGGCAGCACAGTGAACGGCTCCGCCTTGTCGAAGGTGCCGTTGCCGTTCTGGTCGACGAACGCCATCACGACGAAGCGCGCGTCGTTCGACGGCAGGTAGCGCAACCGAAAGGTCCCGTCGCGCGCGGTGCCGGTCTCGCGGTCGGGGCGCACCGCTTCGGGCCGGAAGGTCGAGTCGCGCGGCACGCGAAACGCGCGCACCACACCCTTGCCGGTCGGCTCGCGCTTGAAGAGCACGGTGCCGCTGATGCGCGCGGTGTCGAGCGACGCCCCGGTCGCGAACGCGAACTCGCGCGCCGACAGGCCCGACACGCCGTGGCGGTCCTTATACCCCGGCTTCAGGCGTACGACGTACGTCGTGTCACGCTGCAGACCGCCGCGAGGATGGATCACCATCGTGCGACCGTCCCAGCTAACCTTGTCGAACTCGATCGGCGGCTGCACCGTCACCAGCCGCTCCACGCGTTGGCGCGTCATGTCCTCCGCAAACGTGATCGCGATCTTGCTGGCCGGGTCGACGCCGGTCGAGTCCGCGTTCGGCGTCGTACCCGCCACCGACGGCGGCGTCTTGTCGTCGGGTCCGCCCGACGGCGGCTCCTGCACCGCGCACGCGAGTGCGAGCACCGCCATGGCCGCCGCGAAGCACGCCGCGCGGTTACGCACGCGGGTGCGCCTTCTTGTACACCTTGCGCAGATGCTCGACCGACACGTGGGTGTAGACCTGCGTGGTAGACAGGCTCTCGTGGCCCAAGAGCTCCTGCACCGCGCGCAGGTCGGCGCCGTGGTCGAGCATGTGGGTCGCGAACGCGTGCCGCAGCACGTGCGGCGACGCCTTCGTTACCGACGCCACGCGCCGCAAGTGTCGCGCCACCACGCGCTGCACCGTGCGCCGGCCGACGCGCGACTCGGACTCGCCGTCGCCGCGCCCCGCGAACGCCGGCGCGCACGCGAACGCCTTGAGCGACGCGTCGGTCGCGGCGCGCAGGCGGAAGCGCGCGCTCCAATACGCGAGGAGCGCGTCACGCGCGCGCCCCGCGAAGGGCACCACGCGGCGCTTGCTCCCTTTTCCGTGCACGACCACGCGGTCGCCCAAGGGGAGGAAGTCGCCCACCGTGAGCGCGACCAATTCGCCCAGGCGTACGCCGGTGCCGTAGAGGAACTCGAGAATCGCGCGGTCGCGCACTCCCATCGACGACGACACGTCGGGCAGGTCCATCATATGGCCGAGGCGCTCTTCGCTCACGATGGTGGGAACCGACCGGCGCGCGACGCGCTGCGCGAGGTGAAGCGTCGGGTCGGACGCGATGGCGCCGCGGCGCTCGAGAAAGCGGAAGAACGACCGCATGGCCGACACGCGCCGCATCATGGAGCGGCCGGAAAGCCCGCGTGCGACTTCGGCCGCGAGGTACGCACGCAGTGCCGCGACGTCGATGGTCGAGAGCGCCACGCGGTCGCCGGCGCGCTCGGCGAGAAACGCGGCGAGCGACGCCAGGTCGCTCGCGTACGCCTCGACGGTGCGCGGCGACAGCCCGCGCTCGTGCGCGAGATGAGTCCGGAATCGCTCGATGGCGGCGTCGAGAAGCATAGGATGACGGCGGCCGGCGGGGCGAATGCCGGGCGTTGCCCCGAATATAAGGCTTGGCGCGAAAAGCGGTTAAGCGAAATTTGAGGGATCGATGGAGCCCTCCTGAAACCGCGGAGTGCCTCGGCCGGCGGCCTATTTCAGGACCACCATCCGCTTGGCATCCGAGAATCGCGGGGTCGACAGGAGGTAGAAGTAGACGCCGCTGGCAACCTGAAGCCCGTTCCCATCAAGCCCATCCCACTGCACCACGTGCGATCCCCCGTCAACAACGTCGTCGACGAGTGTTCGCACCAGCGCACCGCTCACGTCGTAGATTCGAAGGCTGACCGGCCCCCGCGTTTGCGTCGAGTATGCAATCGTCGTTCGTGGATTGAACGGATTGGGATAATTCTGATCAAGGGCGTCGCGCAGAGATGGTGTCGCGGTCACCGGTTCATCGGGGAAATTGGAGAGCCAGATGAGTACATCGTGGAGATGTTTGGCCCGGTCGGAGATCCCGTCGGTTTCGTCGTCGCGAATGTACGCGAACGAGAAGCCCGCTAGCACGACGCCGACATCGACGACACCGTTAGACTTCCGCGCGGAGATGACTGCGCCGTTGTTCGACGAGGGTGCCCCGTAGGTGACTTCATTGACAGTCCATCCAGTCGGTTGCATGACGTCGAAATCGTTGATGAGCGGGCATCCGGCGAAGAGCGCGAAATCGTCGCTAAAGGCCCCACCAGGTACGTGCCGGGCCATCGGGTTCAAGCCGTACAGGGGTCGATGATTCCCACTCACGAGGTTGTGTGGAATCCACTGATAGAGAAAATGGACGCCCGGATCGCTGCACCGATGCAGAATGTCGGAGACGTCGTCGCCGCAGATATACACGCCCCCCGGCCGTACGAGCGCAAACAAGAATTCCCACAATACGCCGCCGTCCCAGTAGTCGCTTTGCTTCGTCAGACAGTTCGGTGTCACCGAAAGATCACCGCCGTCCCACAAGACTTTCCGGTAGCACGAGGTGAGTTGCGTGATGTCCTTGACCGAGGCAGTCGGGCTATTGTTCTGCGTCGACGAAGATCCCCGAATATCGAATCGATCCGTGAGGTGATACATGTTGATTTGTTCAAGAGCCTGATCGAAGAACTGCTGCCCACCCCGCCCGTCGACCCCGTCGACGTAGAGAATGTCTCCACCGCGGAGGTAGCCGCTTGCGGGCAGACAGGTGAACTCGGAGCAAGACTCCAACGCGGCGTCGGGGTCGGATGTCTGCAATTGAAGACTGGTACCGCTGGCGTATGACCAGCATCCGCCTGCAGAACGAGCTCCGTAGTAGAACGAGACCGTGTCACCCGGAGTGAATAGATTATCGTTAAGGTCCACGCAAAACACGCCGTCCGGAGCGCCGGCAATCGATTCCATTCGGAGCGCCGTCCAGCCGTCGTGATCTTGCGCCGGGGCGTGTGGCCATTTCGCGACATCGCCCGAAAGTGCGGGTCCCGACTTCGCGGGTTGGGCCGGCGCGACACGCACGTAGACGTACACCGCCTTCCCCCCTATTGCGAGATCGTCGTCGAGTCCCGCAACGGGATCGAACACCGTGACGACCGCGCTGTCACCTCGCTGCACTAGGAAATCGGCTACCGGCCGTATGTCCACGGCCGCGTCGGCGCGCACGATCCCCGTGATGGTGCCGTCCTCCGGGAAGCTGTCCTGGAACTGGTCGATGTCACGAACGGACCACTGCGGCCCGCACGTATTGATTCGCGTCACGCGCACGTGGTCCAAGAGCGGGGCGTGACTGTGACACGCTCCGGATGCGCCGACGATGCCGCACCACGTTCGGCACTGGTCCACGACGCCGAGAGCAACTTGCAGTCCGGTTGCCCCGAGGTCAACAAAGGGCCCGATGGATTCGTCGTGCGTGAACCAGTCACCGGGCCTGGATACATCCGCTATCCAGTCGTTTCCCCCGTAGTACACAAACCCCTCGTCTCTCCACGGACCGGGGCACGCCCCGCCGACCGTTCGCACCCGCCAGGTGTAGAAGACCAGGTTTCCCATTGCATTCTCGCGGTACACGGAGAACGAGAGCCGCACCTCAGAGCCGGAACCCGACAGCGGAATCGTCGGAGACCAGATCTCATTTGAAATATACTGACTCGCGGCGTTCGCGTATGGAACCGCGGTTTGGAGCGGATAGCCCGCGCAAGCGTAGTTGCTGGTGGAGGCGTTGATCGCCGCCCACACACAAGAGAGATTGGTTTCACACCCGCCTTGCAGGAGTGTGTTGCCTTTGAATAGAGCGAGGTGGTTGCCGTAGCCCGGCGATGTGCACGACTGCCAGTCGTTGGATGACGTGGCATTGACGGCTTCGCCTTCGAAGTCTTCAACCGGGAGCCCTTCGGCTTTCAGGCTGTCGATATGGACAGCGCCCGAACTGTCGAACATCCCATCTTCGTCGGAGTAGCTGTCGTCCGAGTGGAACCGCACACGCACTTTGACGGGGCCAGATCCGACCCATTCCGACTCGGCAACGTGCACGATATGATTGGGCCCGCTCCACGCCAGGGTGAAGCTCGGATCGATGTTCGTCCAGCCGACGGCGCCGGAAATGTCAGTCGTGTATTCGACGGTCACGATATCGCCGTAGTCAGTATCGATGCGCGCGATGAACGATACGTCAAGGACTCCGTCAGCGGAAAGGGCGAGAGCATTTTTCGTGCACCACGCCTGGTCCCAGTTGTTGCCATACCCGGGTAGTGCGAGATAGCCACATGCGATGACCCCGCTCCGCGCCCCACACCATAGGGACTTCGCGCCTTGAACCGGCGCGAACGTACCGCTCAAACCGACGTAATCGTCGATGTGAAAGTACACGCCGGTCTGCGCGGTCAGGTCGACGACCGTCCATCCCGCGGTGGTGCAGCTCGCGCCCACGTCGAAATTCTGCGAGTAGAGGACGGAGGTATCAGCGACGCCGTTGGCGCCCGCGACCGTCTGGACGTCCGTCGTTGCCGAACGCGGCAATTCGACCGCGTGCGGGTTCATCGCAAACGAATCACCGGCTCCGATTCCGGCCAGCGCGACGACCAGCGAAGTCAATGCGGACGAGGACCCAGCAATGCGCATCGTAGCTCCTCTCCTCGAAGGACACGGTGCACCGCGGAACGTGGCAGGGGGCAAATGGGCCGCAGTGGAATCTAGGCAGAGTAACCGCGCCGAAGCGCGCGGTCAATTGACGACTGGGGTCACGCGCTGAACAGCCAGGGGTGCGCTTCCCGGTAGGACTGCATCGCCGCGAGGCCGACGCGCGCGGCGTCTTCGTGGCGGGCTTGGCGGGAGCGTCGCCCGCCGCTGCCGTTGGTAGGCAGAAGGCCGAAGTTGGCGTTCATGGGCTGGAAGTTCTTGCGCGGCGTGTGCACGTACTCCATGAGCGAGCCGATCATCGTCTCTTTGGGGAACGGGGGCAGGTCGCGACCGCGCGCGGCGGCCGTGATCGAGAGCGTCGCCACGATGGCACTCATGATCGACTCGACGTAGCCTTCGACGCCGCAAATCTGCCCGGCGTAGTGGAGCCCCGCGCGCGCGCGGTCGCGCAGGTACGGTTCGCACAGGGACGGGATGTCGAGGAAGATGTTGCGGTGGATGGTGCCGAAGCGGAGCACGGACACATCCGAACACCCCGGCAGCATGCGCAGCATCTCCTTCTGACACGCCCACGTCATGCGGGTCTGGAAACCGACCAAACCCATGAGACTCCCCTCGCGGCTTTCCTTGCGCAGCTGCAGCACCGCGTAGGGCTCGCGACCGGTGCGCGGGTCGGGCAGCCCCTTGGGCTTCATAGGTCCGAAGCGCAGCGTGTCCGCGCCGCGCGCGACCAGTACTTCGATCGGCAGGCACGCCTCGAAGTACTTCTCTTCTTCGAACGCGTGCGACTGCGCGTACTCGGCGCCGCGCACGAACTCCACGAGCTTCGTGTACTCGTCGCGGCTGAAGGGAATGTTGAGGTAGTCGGCGTCGCCCTTGCCGTAGCGGCTGGCCCAATACCCGACCGCCGGGTCGACGCTGTCGCCGTCGACGGAGGGCGCGATGGCGTCGTAGAAGTAGAGGTGGTCCTTCGAGCAGTGCGACACCAGCGCCTGCGAGAGCGCGTCGCCGGTGAGCGGGCCGGTGGCGATCACGGCCGGCGTCGGAAGATCGAGCGAGTCGACGCGCCGGCGCTCAATGGTGATGTTGCGGTTCGATGCGACACGCGCGGTGACGGCGTTCGCAAACAGCTCGCGGTCGATGCCGAGCGCGTGGCCCGCGGGGACCGAGTTGTCGCGCGCGATGGGAAGGAGCCGGCACCCGAGCACGTCCATCTCGGCCTTGAGCAGGCCGGACGCGGTGTCGAGCAGCGTCGACTTGAACGAATTGGAGCAGACGATCTCGGCGAGCTTGTCGGTCTTGTGCGCGCCCGTCGGCGTGTCGGGGCGCATCTCGAAGAGTCGAACCTGGAAGCCGCGGTCGGCGAGCTGCAATGCAGCTTCGGAACCAGCCAGTCCTCCCCCGACGATCGTCACCTCACCCATACCGGCCGCCCTGCTGGCGCGCGCTAGTCGCGCGCGTACCTATTCGCTCGCCATTTCCTCTTTGCACTTGGGGCACTTCAGGAAATCGCCGCGCGTCTTCGACGACTTGTGCACCATGTAGGGGTTTCCGCAGTTCGAGCACTCCTCGGCCACCGGCTTGTCCCAGCTGGCCCAGTCGCACCCCTGCTTGGGCTCGCCTTCCTTCGACGGGCGGTAGTTGCTGCACCCGTAGAAGGTCTTGCCGCGCTGCGTGCGCTTCTCGACGATCTTGCCGCCGCAGCCCGGGCGCGGGCACATCATGCCGATCGGGAACGCCTCGGTGTGCTTGCACTCCGGGTAGCGCGCGCACGCGACGAAGCGTCCGTAGCGCCCGCTCTTCGCGACCAGCTGCGACCCGCACTTCGGGCAGGTTCCCTCCACCGTCA
Organism: uncultured bacterium; assembly: GCA_964560355.1. Classification (GTDB taxonomy): domain Bacteria; phylum Krumholzibacteriota; class Krumholzibacteriia; order WVZY01; family JAKEHA01; genus JAKEHA01. Next base: position 43,851 of record CAZLLI010000006.1, read on the forward strand.
CGTTGGCGGCCGGGTCCGCGATCGGACGCGAGAACTTGCACTCGGGGTACGCGGGGCACGCGAGGAACTGTCCGTTGCGTCCCCACTTCTTGATCAAGTTGCGGCCGCACTTCTCGCACTTGACGTCGGTCTCTTCCTGGAGCTCGCTCTTCAAGCGCGTCTTCTTCTCGTCGAGATGGTCGAGCGACTCCTTGAAGGGCTGGTAGAAGTCCTTCACCACGCTCTGCCACTCGAACTCGCCGCCTTCGACCTTGTCGAGTTCTTGCTCCATCTGCGCGGTGAACGACGTGTCGAACACCTCCGGGAAGAAGCGCTCGAGCGTCTTCCAGACTTGGCGACCGAGCGTGGTGGGACGCAGGCGTCCCTCTTCCTTTTCGACGTACTCGCGGTCCTGGATGATGGACACAATGTTCGCGTACGTGCTCGGGCGGCCGATGCCCTTGTCCTCGAGGTCCTTGATGAGGGTCGCCTCGGTGTAGCGCGGCGGGGGCTCGGTGAAGTGCTGGATGCCTTCGATCGACTTGACCTTGAGCGGGTCCTTCTCCTGCACGGCCGGCAATTCGCCGCCCTCGTCGCCCAGGCTCTCCTCGTAGACGGCGAGGAAGCCGGGAAACGTCATCACGCGCCCGTTCGCCTTGAGCGTGTACGCGCCCGCGCCCACCAACACTTCGGTGGTGTCGTAGCGCGCGCTCTCCATCTGCGAAGCGAGGAAGCGGCGCCAGATGAGATCGTACAGCGCGTACTGATCCTTGGTGAGCACGCCCTTCAACGACTCGGGCGTGCGCGCGACGTCGGAGGGGCGGATCGCTTCGTGCGCGTCCTGCGCCTTGGCGCCGGTCTTGTACACGCGCCCTTTTTCCGGGCTGTACTCGTCGCCCCAGGTTTGCGTGATGTAGTCGCGCGCGGACTCCTTCGCCTGGTCGGCCACTCGCACCGAGTCGGTTCGCATGTAGGTGATCAACCCGACGCGGTCGCCGTGGCCGACGTCGACGCCTTCGTACAGCTGCTGCGCCAGCATCATGATCTTCTTGGCCGAGAAGCGCAGGCGGCGCGCGGCGTCGCGCTGCATCGTGCTGGTGATATAAGGAGGCTGCGGGTTGCGCTTGCGCTCCTTCTTCTCCACCGAGGTGACGACGTAGCTCGCCTTCTTGAGGTCGGCCAGCGCGGCGTCGGAGTCCTTCTGGTTCTTGAGATCGATCTTCTCGCCGTTCTTTTCGACCAGCTTGACCGGGAGCTCGCCGCCGCCGGGTGTGGTGAGCACGCCTTCGATGGTCCAGTACTCGACCGGCACGAACGCTTCGATTTCGGTTTCGCGCTCGCACACCAAGCGCAGGCCCACCGTCTGCACGCGGCCCGCGCTCAATCCGTAATAGAAGATCTGCCACAGGATGGGGCTGATCTTGTAGCCCACCAGGCGGTCGAGGATACGGCGCGCCTGCTGCGCGTCGACCTTCTTCATGTCGACGTCCATGGGGTCGTCGATCGCGCTCTTGATGGCGGGCTTGGTGATCTCGTTGAAGATGATGCGCTTCACGTTGCGCTGTACGGGCGCGATGTATTCGCGGATGTGCCACGCGATGGCTTCACCCTCGCGGTCCAAGTCGAGCGCGAGGTAGACCTCGTCGGCCGCCTTGGCGTCCTTCTTGATCTGGTCGAGGATCTTCTTCTTCCCGCGCGACACCACGTACTCGGGCGAAAACCCGTTGTCCAGGTCGACGCCGAGACGGTTGGTGGGCAGGTCCATCACGTGCCCGACCGACGCCACCACCTTGAATCCCTTGCCCAGGAACTTCTTGATGGTGTTCGCCTTGGCGGGCGATTCCACGATGACGAGTGCGTTGTTGTTGGCCATAGTTTCCCTAAAAACAAAATCGCAAGATCGAAAATCTTGCGTCGAGGGAGGAGTCTGTCGAGCGCCCGATTCCTTACACCGGCGCGCCGTCGGCGTCGAACCGATCGACCGCATCCTCCTCGATATCACCCGCGTCCCGGTTGAAGATCACCGAGCACGCGATGCCCTTGACGTCGTCCACGTAAACCTTTTCCGACCCGACCGGGATGGCGCGCGCCAAAATGGTTTCGAACTGGCGGGCGTCGATGATGCCGAGGTTGTGGAGGCGGTACAAATAGTCGTACGCCTCCGTACTCAGGCTCATGCGCTCGAAGTCGCTCAAGACGCGCGTCGTTCGGTCCGATCGCATCGTCACTCGGTTCGCCTCCGGCCGCGAAGAGATCCAGAACACCGCGTGCTCGATCTCTTCGCTCGAGTACCCGCGCCGCGTGAGTTCCTTGTCCAGCTCGACCGGTCGCCGGTCGGCGCTGCGGCTCATCTCGGCGACGAGCATCACCAAATCCATCAGCCTAGTCCACATCGCGCTTCCCTCCGTGGGGCGCGTCGTCTGCAAGACGCGTGCACGCCGCCAAACGGGCCTCGAAACATAAACCAGCCCGGGAGGACCGACAACCATCAATTTATCGCGGGTGTCAAGGAGGGGGCCGTCAGCTAGAGCTAACTGCTTATTCCATGGCACTTTTTGTACTTCTTGCCGCTCCCGCACGGGCACGGGTCGTTGCGGCCGACCTTGTCCTCGGTCCGCACGACGGGGGTCGTCGACCCCACCCCGCGGAGCACCCGGCTGGTCGCCTCCGTGGCACCCATCGGCGCCTGCGCGGACGGCGCCGGTCGATTCGGCACCGGGGCGAGGGCGGGTTCGGCCGCGGGGGTTCCGAGCGGCGTCGTGCTGGGCGGCGCCGTCACCGGGGCCGCTTCGCGATGGACCGCGCGCGCGCGCGACAGGTCGGCGGCCTGCCGCGGAGCCGCCGCCACGCGCGCGTGGAACATCGCATAGAGCGCGTCACGGTCGATACGCTCGTTCAGGTCCGCGAACAAGCCGAAGGCTTCGCGCTTGTATTCGACCAGCGGGTCCTTCTGCGCGTAGGCGCGGTAGTGGATGCCTTCCTTGAGCGAGTCGAGTTCGTGCAGGTGGTCCATCCATTTCTCGTCGATGACCTGCAGCAGCACGAACTTCTCGAATTCGCGCACGAGCTCCGGGTTGCTGAGGTCGCGCGCGAGGAGGTCTTCGCGCGCGCGCAGCGACTCGCGCGCCTGCGCCTTGGCGTGGTCGCGAACCTCGTCCAGCGTCTCGGCGTCGGCGGTGGCGAACGGGTACATGAACACATTCTCCATCTGCCCGAAGAATTCCGAGCGCGACGCCGCGTCCGGCACTTGCCCGGTGTCGAGCGAGTTCTCCACCGTGGTCTCGATGTAGTCGTCGATGATGGTCTCGATGATCGGCTTCAGGTCGGGTGCGTCCATCACTTCGTTGCGGCGCCCGTAGATGACTTCGCGCTGCTTGTTCATGACGTCGTCGTAGTCGATGAGGCGCTTGCGAATCTCGAAGTTGTAGTTCTCGACGCGCTTCTGTGAGCGCGCGATGCTCTTCGTCACCAGCGGGTGGGTGATGACCTCGCCTTCCTTGACGCCGAGGCGGTCCATGACGCCCGCGATGCGCTCGGGGCGGAACAGGCGCATGAGGTCGTCTTCGAGCGAGATGAAGAAGACCGACGCTCCGGGGTCGCCCTGGCGGCCGGCGCGCCCGCGCAGCTGCCGGTCGATGCGCCGCGATTCGTGGCGCTCGGTGCCTATAATATGGAGGCCGCAGGGGACGTCCTTGGCGCACTCCATGGTGTCGACCGTGGTCCCGTCCTTGGTGGCCCAATCTTTTCGCCCCGACCCTATCCCGCACTTCGTGCACTTCACCACCGAGGGCTCCAGCTTGATGTCGGTGCCGCGGCCCGCCATGTTGGTCGCGATGGTGACGGCACCCGCGCGCCCCGCCTTGGCGACGATCTCGGCTTCCTGCTGGTGGAACTTCGCGTTCAGCACGTTGTGCGCGATGCCGCGTCGCTTGAGCATGCGCGACAGCGTCTCCGACACTTCGACGCTAATCGTGCCGACCAGCACGGGCAGCTTGAGCTCGTGCAGGCGCGCCACTTCGTCGACGATGGCGTTGTACTTCTCGCGCTTGGTCTTGAAGACCAAATCGTCGTAGTCGACGCGGCGTACCATCTCGTTGGTCGGGATCACCTGCACGTCGAGCTTGTAGATCTTGTGGAACTCTTCCGCCTCCGTCTCCGCGGTGCCGGTCATGCCCGCGAGCTTGGCGTACATGCGGAAGTAGTTCTGCAACGTGATGGTGGCGAGGGTCTGCGTCTCGCCCTCGATCTTGACGCCTTCCTTCGCTTCCAGCGCCTGGTGCAACCCGTCGGAGAAGCGGCGCCCCGGCATCAGGCGGCCGGTGAATTCGTCGACGATCAAGACGCGACCTTCCTGCACCACGTACTCGTTGTCCTTCTGGAACAGCGTGTACGCGCGCAGGAGCTGGCTGAAGTTATGGATCGCCTCCGAGCGCTCGGCGTAACGCCGGTGCTCTTCATCCTTGGCGCGCACGCGGTCGGCGGGCGCGAGCGCCTCGTTGTTGTCGATGGCGGCGATCGCCTCGCTCAGGTCGGGGAGCACGAACTGCTCGCGGTCCTCGGGCGAAAGGGCGTCGCGTCCCTTGTCGGTGAGATTGATCGAGTGCCCCTTCTCGTCGATGGCGAAGTAGAGCTCTTCATCCAGCTCGTGCAGCACCTTGTCGCGCATGAGGTCGACCTCGATGCGCTGGATCATGCGCTCGGTGCCGGGCTCGGCCATGAGCTTCAGGAAGCGGTTGCTCTTGGGGGCGCCGCGCTTGACCTTTAGCAGCGCGCGCGCGACTTCCTCCGCCTGCTCCTCGTTTTCCATGTTCTTCTCCGCGAACGCGATCAATTCGTTGACCAGGCGCGTTTGCAACGTGACCACGCGCTCGACCTTGGGCTTCAGGCGCGCGAACAGATCGGACGACGTGCTGTGCGACACCGGCCCCGAGATGATGAGCGGCGTGCGCGCCTCGTCGACCAACACGCTGTCCACCTCGTCGACGATGGCGTAGTGGTGGCCGCGCTGCACGCGGTCCTCCGCGCGCGTCTTCATGTTGTCGCGCAGATAGTCGAAGCCGAACTCGTTGTTGGTGCCGTAGGTAATGTCGCGCGCGTACGCTTCCTTGCGCAGCTGGTTGGGCATGTCGTTCTGGATCACGCCGACGGTGACGCCCAAGAGTTCGAACACCTTCCCCATCCATTCGGAGTCGCGGCGCGCGAGGTAGTCGTTGACGGTCACCAGGTGGACGCCGCGGCCCGCGAGCGCGTTGAGATAGAGCGGCATGGTGGCGACGAGCGTCTTGCCTTCGCCGGTGGCCATTTCGGAAATCTTGCCCTGGTGCAGCACGATGCCGCCGACGACCTGCACGTCGTACGGGACCATCTCCCACTTGGTGGGAATGCCGACCACGTCCCACGTCGACCCCGCCAGCGACTGGCAGGCGGCCTTGACCAGCCCGAACGCCTCCGGGAGGAGGTCGTCGGTGGTCGCCCCTTCTTGGATGCGGCGGCGGAACTCGTCGGTCTTCGCGCGGAATTGCTCGGGGCTGAAGCCCTGGTACTCGACCGCGTGCTTCTTGACCTCTTCCAATAGGTCACTATGTCGCTGAAAGTCCCTCTGGGACTTAGGCTTGAAGAACTTCTGCAGGAGGCTCATGGGGATCGAAAATCCTTTTCTGAAATCCGATGCAAGGTAGCAAATCCGCGCCGGTAGGCGCAAGGCGCGCGTGCGGCTATGAACTCGGGAGGTTCAGGCAGATGAAACGGCCCGCGTTGTTGCCGAAATAAACCCGGTCGCCGTCGACGACCGGCGACGAAAAGATCGACTTATCGGTGTCGTAGCGATCCACCAGGGCGCCGTCTTTCGCGTCGAGCGCATACACCGATCCATCGTACGACGCGACCAGCACGCGGTTCCCGTCGACGACGGGACGCGCCAGCACCGACCCGGAGGTGGCGAAGTTCCACACCGCGTCGCCCGTCTGCGCGTCGATACAATAGACGCGATTGTCGCTGCTGCCCGCGTAGACGCGGCCGTCGTGGATCAAGACCGCCGAGTTGACCGCGCCGCGAGTGGCGAACGACCACAGGCGCTTGCCGTCGGCGAGCGCGTGCGCGACGAGCGCGCCGCTCGGGGTCCCCACCACCACGCGCGTCTCGTCCGCGCACGGGGTCGACGCCACCGGCCCGCCGAGCGCCACCGACCAACGCTTGCGACCGGTGTCGTCCGCGATCGCGTAGAGGCGTCCGTCGTTCGACGGGACGAGGAAGCTCCCGCCCGCGTGTTCGATGCCGCCGCGAATGGCGCCGCGCGCTGCGAACCTCCACAGCACGCGGCCGGTCTCGAGCGAGAGCGCGTACACGTTGCCCTTCGTCGTTCCCACCGCGAGGCGCTCGTTGGTCGACGCCGGCGTGCTCACGATGCGCTCCTTGAGCGCGCGCTTCCACAGCACGCGTCCGTCGTCGCGCGCGAGCCGGTACACGTTGCCGCCGTAGTCCGCGACCACCACCGCGCCCCCGACGACGAGGGGTGACGCGCCCACGCCGCCCACCGCCTGGTGCGACCACATCGCTTCGCCGTCGCTTCGGTCGAGCGCGTACACGCGTCCGTCGCGTGAGCCGAACACGACCCCGTCGCCCAACAACGAAGGCGACGACGTCACCGGCTCCGTGTACTCGTGCTCCCACGCCAAGTCGAAGCGCTCGTCGCTCGCCGGCGCCGGCGCTTGCGAATCGGCGTCGACGTCGGCGTGCTCCTCGGGCGGCGTCGAGCGGGTGTCGACCGGCGTCGGACGCGACTGGGTGGCGCGCGCTTCGCGCGAACTCTGCGCGCCGTCGGACCGCGGTTCGCGCGCCACGTCGACGCGCGTCACGACGAGTGCGGCGGCCGCCACCACCACGCCGACCAGCGCCATCGCCACTGCGCCTCGCACCCACGTCGCGCGCGCCCGCGTCGATACGTCCCGCTCTGCCCCCGCCGTGCGCGCGCGCGTGCGTCCGTCGAAGCGCAAATAGCGCAGCGTGCGCGACGCGCGGTCGCTCGCGACCACGGTGGCGCCGCCGCGGCGCGTGTCGAGCGCGTCGAGCGCCGCGCCCAAGTCGGAGGGCGCGCCGCCGATCAGGAATTCGAGGGTGGCGCCGGGCGCCGGGCGCGGGATGCGGTAGAGCCCCAGCGCGTCGGGCAGCGTCTGCGCGAACAAGTCGTGCTGCGAGCGCGTGGTCTCGATGGGGATGGCGACCGCGCTCACCCGCGCGCGCGCGACCTCCGAGTCGATGGCTACGAAGGCGCCGTCGCAGCGGACGCGCGCGGGCGTGTCGCGCGTGCACAGCACGAAGAACGCGTCGGCTTCTTCGACCACCGCGCACACCGCGAGTTCCTGAAAATCGTCGACGCGCGTCTCGACTTGGATCGAAAAGTCGTCGAGCGTTCGCACGGTGCGGCGCAAGAACGCGAGCGCGCCCTCGATGCGCGCGCTCGATTGGTAGCGCGCGACGGCGTCGCGGTAGGCGGCGGCGAGGAAGCTCCGGCGTCCGCCGTCGGTGCGCGCGGAGAGGTCCTGCAGCACGAGGTGCAGGCTGCGCTCGCGGCTCGCACGCTCGTCGTAGACGAGGTCGCAGGCGGCGCGCTCGCGCGGTGCGATGGTGACGGTTTCGCTCATGGCTCTGGGGCGGCGCGACCGGAAAAGCGCGTCGCGGCGCGCCCGAGCCTAGGCGCGCGCGTTTCGGCGTGTCAAAGGTTTGTTTGGGAGCGGAGGGGCTACTTCTTGGGCGGTCGTCCCGGCGGCGCCTTGCGCGTCGCGGTGGCCGGCTTGGGCTTCTCGGGCGCCTTCTCGGACTTCTTGAACAAGCCGCCGAGCAAGCCGCCGACCTTCGACTTCCCTTCCGCGCCGGCGAACACCTTGCCGTCCTTGCCGTTCTTCATGTAGCGCAGCGCGACCGGGTGGTCGGGATCCCACTTGAGCGCTTCTTCGAAGCACTCCATGGCCGTCTTGGCCAGCCCCGCCTGCATGTACACGAAGCCCAGGTTGGCGTGGTAGTCGGCGTTGTAGAACTCCATTTCGAGCGCCTTCTTGCACACGTCGCGCGCTTCGTGCAGCTGTGTGCGCAGGACACCGAGCGAGAAGCCGTACCAGCTCAAGTAGGCGGGATTGCTGTCGTCGTACTTGATGGCGGCCTTGAGCAGCACGGCCGCCTTGTCGTAGCGGTTCTGGCGCATGGCGGCGCGCGCCTGCTCGTACGAGAGCTGCGCCGAGCGCTTGTCGGCTTCGCGGCGCTCGGCCGGCGTCCCCGTCTTGCGCTTCAGGCGCTCGTCGAACTCGCGGCGCTGGACGGTGTCGCTCAACACCGCGAACGCCTCGTTGATGAGCTTGAAGTCGACGCCGTCCTTGCCGGCCGACTCGCCCACCACGTCGGGGTGGTGGAGCTTGGCGAGCTTGAAGTACGCCTTCTTGATGGTGTCGGCGTCGGCCGTCGGCCACACCCCCAACACCTCGTAGTAATCGATGAACTTGACGTTCTCCATGCTCACCCTTGTCGTCGACTATTTGCCGAGCTTCCCGCTCGCGACGCTGCGCAGCTCCTGCAGCAGGTTGTTGGCCAGCTGGTTGTCGGGCTGCACCTTCAGCACGTGGTCGATCTGCGCCTGCGACTCCTCGAAGCGCGTGTTTTCGTAGTACAAGAGCGCGAGGTTCAAGCGCGCCTTGACGTAGTACGGGTTGATCTTGAGCGCCACCTCGAACTCGTGCACGGCGTCGTCGATCATGCCGCTGTTGCCGTACGCGATGCCGAGATAGTTGTGCAGATCCGGGTAGTCGGGCTTGAGCGCGATGGCCTTCTTGAGCTCGCGGATCGCCTCGTCCATGTTACCGTTCTGGATGGCCTCGATCGCGAGCTCCTTGCTGATCTGCGCCGAGCTGGGGCGCTCTTCGATCATCTCGCCGAACAATCGATTGGCGTCCTCGTGGCTCCCCGTGCGCAGCGCGACGACCAGCGCGTCGAGGCTCTCGCGATAAAAATTGGGGCACGAGTGCTTGGAGGCGACGGCTTCGCGGATGGCTCCGTCCTGGTCGCCCACGTCGCGCAGCACCTTCGCGAGGTAGATGCGCGAACGGAAAAACTTATTGTTGATGTCGAGCGAGTTGCGGAAGCAGTTGCCGGCGTCTTCGAGCCGGTGCTTGCGCACGTAGAGCGCGCCGAGCTTGTAGTGGAGGTCGGCGAACATGGGCTTGATGGAAACCGCGGCTTCCATCTCGCGGAGCGAGCTGTCGAGATCGCCCGCCTGGTCGAATTCCTTCGCCAGCGCGACGTGCGCCTCGCACGTGTACAGGTCGAGCGTGGCGCGGTCGATGTCGCCCGACTGACCCGCGACGGTCTGAAGCTCTTGGAAACGCCCGAGCGCCTTCCGGTACTCCCCCGAGTTGAACAGGTTCAGCGCCTTCGAAAACTCGTCTTTCGGAATGAACGCGAACAGTCGTTTGAGAAACATGGCCTACCCCTGCAGGAACCGCGCGGCGAGCTGCATGGCGATGCCGCTGAAAATCGGAACCCGCATGTTGTCGTCCAGCGGCGACGGCATCGCTTCCGCCAAGGTCGCGGTCAGCGCCCCGATCACCGCGAGCTCGGGCGACCGCAACAGCGGCCATCCGAGCGCCAGGCACACGACGAAGCACGCGATGCTGCCCTGCAGACTCTTGCCCCAGTACAGCGGCTTGCCGAATCGTTTGCCCACGATCGCGGCCGCCGCGTCCCCGAGCACGAGAAAGAGAAGCGCCGCGATGGCGACCTCGTGATCGAAGATGACGACGCTCAAGAGCGCCGCGATCATGTAGTGCGTCGACCCCAGCAAGTGCTCCTCTTCGTGTCGCCGGATGAGCGGCCGAAACAACTGGAGGAAGAACCGTCGGAGTCGATGGTCGCTCAATCGCATGAGGTCGACGGCGACCGTCGCAAAGGTAGCAATAATGAGGCCAAGGAGAGCCGGCGTGTGGGGCAGGAAGTACACCCCCACCGGCACGATGATCATCGCTAGGTGAAACGACTTACGCTGCAGTTCGTGCCGCATCGGCTGCGGCGTCGGGGTATCGGGGCGCGGGGTGTCCATCGGGCCCCGATGGTAGCCGAACGGCGCGGCGGCGACCCAGGTCTTTTCTGCTCACCCGGGTCGACGCGGGAGATCCGTGCAAACTGCAAGCGCGCTAGCGGGGGGAATTCTTGCTGCCGGTCGTGCCGAAGTAGAGCGCGTGGTAGACATTGGCCGACTCGACCACGCGCTTCACGTAACCGCGCGTCTCGCGGTAGTCGATCGACTCCACCGCGGCGATGGCGTCGTCGCCCGACACGCCGGGGGAAAGCCAGCGCCGCGCCGCACCCGGCCCGGCGTTGTACGCGGCCAGCATCCACGCCACGCTGCCGTCGCCCTGGCGCAGGAGCTCGGAGGCGTACCAGGTGCCGATCGACACGTTGACGCCGGGGTCGTCGAGGCGATCGCCCACGTCGGAGCCCAGCTCTTTGCCGCGCGCGACGCGGCGCGCGGTGTCGGGCATGAGCTGCATGAGTCCGATGGCACCCGCGCGCGACACCGCGTCGGTCTCGAAGCGCGACTCCTCGCGCATGATGGCGTAGATCAAGTGCGCGGGCACTTCGGTCTGCGCGGCGGCGTCGAACACGCGCGCGGGGTACGGGAGCGGATACATCAAGTAGCGAAAGTCGTCGGCGAATTCCCGGCGCGTCTCCCACGCCATCCCCACCCGCGCGCGCTCGAACGCGCGCACGCTGCGCCACGGCATCGCGTAGTCCTCGTAGGTGCGCCCGAGCACCAGGGCGACGTCGGGCGCGATGCCGGGTCGCCGGCGCACCACCTCGAGCTCGCGCTCGGCCCAGTCGCGGAAGCCGGCGTCGAGGAAGCGGCGCCCGCGCTCGAGCGCCTCGCGCGCCGGCGCGTCGTCCGCGAAGGCGTCGCGCTCGCCCTCCGCCGCCGCCATCACGCGCGCGTAGGCGCGGTCGCGTTCGCTCGCGGTGGTCGCGAGCCACGACGAGAGCGATCCCTCGCCGTCGCGCACGGTGGTGCCGCTCGCGTCGCGGAGCGGGCCGCGCGCGCCGATGCCGATGTCGGGCGACACGTAGAACGAGTACGGGTTCACGCGGCGCAGCTCGTCGAGCAGCATCGACGAGCTGTTGTCGCTCGCGCGCGTCGACTCGAGGCGCGATAGGTAGAACAGCGCCGCCTCGTCGGTGCGGCGCGAGCGCGCGAGCCATTGTTCGAAGATGGCGGCGGCGCCGTCGACGTCGCCGCCCTTCTCGAGGTCTTGCGCGCGCCGCATGGCCGCCGCCCACCCGTGGAACGACGACGGGTACGAGCGCCGCAGCTGATCGAGCAGGCGTTCGCTCTCCTCGACCTGTCCCGCCTCGCGGCGCAGCGACGCCGCGGCGTACAGCGCCTCCGACGCGATGCCGTCGTTGGGGAACGCGACCACGAACTGCTCGTACACGCCGGCCGCGTCCGCCTTGCGACCCAGGCCGCGCAGCGAGCGCGCGAGCAGGATGGTCGAGCGGCGCTTGTAGGCGGAGTCGGCGTACGACGGACGCGCGAGCGCGATGGCGCGCGAGAAGTCGCCGGCTTGATAGTGGTACTCGCCCCACAAGAGGCGCAGGTGCTCGGCGTTGCCGCCCTGGAGCGAGCGCGCGTCGAGCGCGCGCAGCACGCGGCGCAGGTCCGCCGGGCGCTCGCGTGCCGCGAAGGTCTCCGCGCACGCGAACAGGAGCGGCGTCGACGCGCTGCTTGCGCCCGCCTCGCCGAGCGAGCGCGTCACTTCCAGCGCGCACGTTTGCGCCTCCGGGAATCCCTTGTAGTCGACGAGCAGCACGAGCGCCGCGCTGGCCGCGGCTTCCGCGTCGCCGGACTCGCGCGCCACGTCGTAGCGCTCGGCGAGCAGACGGCGTCGCTCGGGTCCTTCGACCGCGTGGGCGAGGCCGTCGTCCAAGGCTGCGAGCGCGTCCGGGTAGCGGCCGAGCGCGCGCAGCACGCGCACGCGTTCGTCGTCGATGGGGGCTGCCAGCGCTTCCGGCGTCGACGCGGTGCGCGCGCGGTCGAGCGCGGCGGCCGCTTGCACGGCGTCGCCCTTCTTCGCCAGCGCCTGTCCGCGCACGAATTCGAGGTAGGAATTGACGGGTTCACCCACGAGCGAGGGCGCAGCGGCGAGCATTTCGATCGCGCGGTCGGCGCGGCCCGCTTCCAGGTTCAGGCGCGCGCGCTGCAGGTAATACCACGCGGCGGCGCGGTCGTTCTTGGGAGCGGCCTCGCGCGCGAGGAGACTGTCGGCCTGGGCGTAGTGCGCGAGCTCGGTGAGGAGTCGCACCGCGAGCGCGGCGTCGGCGTCGGTGCGCGCGGGACCCGCCGCGCGCAGCTCGTCCCACGCCAGGCGCGGCTCGCCGTGGCTCGCCAAGAGCGCGGCGCGCCGAGAGGGCGCCATCCCGCTCTCGGAGGAACCCGCGCGCGCACCATCGCTCCCCGCCACGAGGAACGCGACCGCAACGGCCCACATAGCCGAACGACGAAACATGAATCAATTATAAGACGTGAGAACGGAGGCGGGCAACGGCTGAGATACCCAACCTATTCCCATTCGATGGTGCTGGGCGGCTTCGAGCTGATGTCGTACGCCACCCGGTTGACGTGGGGCACGCGGTTGATGATGCGGTTGGAGACTTCGCGCAAGAACTCGGTGGGAAGGTCCGCCCAGTCGGCGGTCATGCCGTCGGTACTGGTGACCGCGCGCAGCACGATCGGGAACGCATAGGTGCGCGCGTCGCCCATGACGCCGACGCTCTTCACCGGCAACAACACCGCGAGCGCCTGCCACACCGAATCGTACAGGCCGAACTCGCGCAGCGCGTCGACGAAGATGGCGTCGGCCTGGCGCAAGATGGCGAGCTTTTCTTCGGTCACTTCGCCGAGCACCCGCACCGCGAGCCCCGGTCCCGGGAACGGATGCCGGCTCAGTTGTTCGCGCGGGAGCCCGAGCTCCGCGCCCACCGCGCGCACTTCGTCCTTGAACAGGAGTGCCAGCGGCTCGACCAATTTGAAGCGCATGTTCTTGGGCAGCCCGCCCACGTTGTGGTGGGTCTTGATCGTCACCGAGGGACCGCCGGTCGAGAAGCTCTCGATGCGGTCCGGGTACAGCGTGCCCTGGGCGAGGAACGCGAACGGTCCGCGCGCCGTGCTCACTTCCTCGAACACTTCGATGAACAAATTGCCGATGCGCTTACGCTTCTCTTCCGGGTCCACGACGCCCTCGAGGCGCGCGAGGAAGCGCGTGCGCGCGTCGACGACCTCGAGCGGCGCCGACACGTGCGAGCCCAGCAGCTCGACCACGCCTTCGCGCTCGCCCGCGCGCAACAGCCCGTTGTCGACGAACACGCAGTGCAGGTTCTTCCCGATGGCTTTGTCGATCAGGCACGCCACTACCGAGCTGTCGACGCCGCCGCTCACCGCGCAAATGACGCGCGCGTCGCCCACGGCGTCGCGAATCTCGCCCACCATCTGGGACACGATCGCCCCCGCCGACCACGTCGGCGCGGCCTTGCACACGTTGAACAGGAAATTCTCGAGAATGGTGTCGCCGAAGCGGGTGTGGTGCACTTCGGGGTGGAACTGGACCGCGTACACGTTCTTCGACGGCACATGGAACGCGGCCAATTCGCCCTCGTTCGAGGTCGCCAGCACGTCGACGGTGTCGCCGCCGCGCACGGTGTCGCCGTGGCTCATCCACACCGATTGCTCGGCGGGCGTGTTGCGAAACAGCGGGTGGTCGGAATTGGCGCGGATGCGCGCGTGGCCGTACTCGGCCTTACCCACGCGCTCGACCGATAGTCCGAGGTCGCGCGCCACCAACTGCATGCCGTAGCAGATGCCGAGCACGGGCCTTCCCCACGACCAAATGTCCTTGGGGATGGTGGGCGCGTCGGCTTCGAACACGCTGGCGGGACCGCCCGAGAGAATGACGCCGACGGGGTCGTGGGCGAGGATGCGTTCGCGCGTTGCGTTCCACGGCAGCACTTCCGAGAAGACGTTCTTCGCGCGGATGCGGCGCGCGATGAGCTGCGTGAACTGAGAGCCAAAGTCGAGTATGACGATTCCGCGCGTCGGCATGATCACACGTGGCGGAAGTGCCGCCTCCCGGTGAACAACATGGAGAGATTGGCTTCGTCGGCGGCCGCGATCACTTCCTGGTCGCGGATCGATCCGCCCGGCTGTACCACGGCGGCGATGCCGACCTTGGCCAGCTCCATGACGCCGTCCGCGAACGGGAAGAACGCGTCGGATGCGGCCACCGCGCCCTTGACCGTGAGCCCC
>CAZLLI010000007.1:0-34636 GCA_964560355.1 uncultured bacterium
TGTTTGCGCACCGAGCGGTGCGGAATGAGCGCGCGCACGTCGTCGTCGAACATGCACAAGCCGACCGCGTCCTGCTGGCGGATCATGAGGTACGCGAGGCTCGCCGCCAGCATCGAGCCGTACTCGAGCTTGGTGGTGCCGCCTTCGGGGAATCCCATCGACCCGCTTTTGTCCAAGAGAACGTTCGCGATCAGGTTGGTCTCTTCCTCGAAGACTTTGACGTAGGTGCGGTCGGTCTTGCCGTAGACCTTCCAGTCGACCGTCTTCAAGCTGTCGCCCGGCATGTAGGGGCGATACTCCGCGAATTCGACCGAGAAGCCGTGGTACGGGCTGCGGTGCAGCCCGGCGATGTAGCCCTCGACGATGAGGCGCGCCTTGAGCTCGAGGTTCTCGAGCTTCCCCACCACGGCGGGGTCGAGGAAGCGCGAGACGTTGGATTTGTCGCGTAAGTACGGCATGTGTCCGCTCGAATCTACGCGAATTTAACCCTTCGGTTCCCGCGCGGCAAGCAGGCGCTGGTAGAGCGCGATGGTGTCGCGCGCCACCTTCTTCTGGTCGAAGCGCTCGCGCGCCGCGGCCCGCGCGCTTTCTGCGAGACCGCGCGCCACGGCGTCCTTCTCGAGAAGCGACGCCACCACGTGCGCGTACGCTTCCACGCCCCCGCGCACCACGCGACCCGTCTCCCCGTCGACCACGATCTCGCGGTTGCCGGGGACGTCGGAGCACACGATGGCGCGGCCGGCTGCACTCGCTTCGATGAGGAACATGGGCAGCACTTCGGGGTGCTCGGAGGGAAAGACAACGATGTCACTGATGGCGATGCAGCGATAGATGTCGCGCTGGAAACCGAGGAAGTGGATGGTCGCGGGTTTGCTTTCGTCGCGCGCAATCTTGCGCACGCGTTCGAGGTCGGGTCCTTCGCCGACGACGAGCGCGTGCACGCTCTCGTGCGGGAGTCGTCGCGCGACCTCTCCCGCGACGCGCACGAACACGTCGAAGCGCTTCGCGGGCAGCACGCGCCCCGCCATCACCAGCACGCGCGCGCCTTCGGGAATGCCGAGGTCGTGGCGCACGCGCGCGACGTCGATGGTGTCGAGGAGCGACGCCACGCGCTCCACGTCGACGCCGTTCGGAATGAGCGAAATCTTCTCGCGCGGAATCCCCAGCGACTCCAAGTCCGCTTGCTTGTCGCGGCTGATGGCGACGTAGTGGTCGGCGCAGCGCGCCATGATGGGCCCCGCGATCCAGCGCGGCGCGCGCCGGAACACGCGCGAATGGTGCGTCAGCACCCGCACGCTCTCCACGCGGCTCGCGCGGCGCGCGATCGACGCCACCATCGCGCACGCGCCGCCGTGCGAATGCACGACGTCGGGGCGAATCTCGCGCAAGAGGAGCGAGAGCGTGTGCGACACGCGCAGCGTGAGCTGGTTGGGGTTGTCGGTGACGTGGAAGGTGACGCGCGCGTCGAGGTTCGCGCGCAGAGGACCCGCCGCGCTCGCGAAGTGCGCGTCGACGCCGGCCGCCGCGAGCGCGTTGGCCAGCGCCACCGACATCGCTTCCGCCCCGCCCACGCGGAGCGAGCTCGTGAAGACGAGGACTCTCACGGCGTCGCGGTCTCTTTGGCGAGCGCGTCGCGAATCACGGGCGCGAGCGTGTCGGCGTAGTGCCGGTGCGCGAGCGCGCTCGGGTGGCCGTCGTGCGGCGTGTTGGTGTTCTCGGCCACCGACATGTCGACCGAGATGTCGACCACGGGGAGGCCGGTTTTGGTCGCGTAGTCGATCATGTAGCGCTTGCCGTCGATGAACGCGAACACCATCTGGATCCCGTTCGCCTCGCACAACGCGTGCATCTCGTCGATGATCGCCTCCGTGATCTTGCGGCTCGGCGTGCGCACGGCTTCGAAGTTGTTGTACGTCATCTCGACGAAGTGCGCGAGCGACGAGCGCCGCATGAGGGGAAACTCGCGGTACTCGACGTCGGCCATCTTGACCACGAGCTTGCCGTCCTTGTCGAGGCTCGCGTAGGGCTGCACCAGCGGGCCCAGCGAATTCCACGGCGCGACGTTCTTGCGCCGCTTGCGGAGGAACGTGTTGCGCGCGTCGTGGAAGCTCGCGTACGCGAGCACGACCACCTTGGGCGCGCGCCCCGTCGCCAGTGCTTCGCGCAGTTGAATGAGCGAGTGCAGCGTGCCGTAGCCGCTGCACCCGAAGTTCCGCACGTCGTAGTCCGGGAAATCCTGCTGCAAGAGCCACGGGTAGGTTTGCTCGTCGTTGATCGCCCAGCCGTACGTGAACGAGCAGCCGAAGATCCAGATGCCGGGCTTCGCGCTGGTGGTGCTGTCGTAGGTTTCGATCGCGTGCGTGACGCGCAGCGTGTTGGGCAGATTCGTGATGTGGAACGAATAGCCGTCGGCCAGCGTGATTTGGTACGAGCCCGGGATGTGCGTGTAACCGAGGGTGGGATTCGCTTCGAACAGGCGGCCGCCCGGTTCGACCTGGGTCGTCTTCTTGGTCGCGTTCCACGGCTTCACGCCGACCAATCGCAGCACGCCTTCGGAGACGAGCGCGAGAACGACGACGACGATTAGCGCGGAGACGGAGACAAAGACGGCTTTCTTGCGTCCGGTGAGCTTGTGTTCGCCGTCGCGTGCGGTGTGCTTCGGCACGGACGCCTCACAGCTTTCGAATTAGTTTGGCTGGATTGCCCGCGTAGATTCCCGGCACCGTGATGTCTTTCGTCACGACGGAGCCGGCGCCCACCACGACGCCGTCGCAAATCGACACCGGAAGAATGGTGGCGTTGGTGCCGATCGACACTTTGTTGCCGATCTTGGTTCCCTTCCACAATTCCGGCTTCCCCCACGCGGGCCCGCCAATCGCGAAGAGATCGTTGATGAACATGGCGCCGTGCGAGATGAAGCAGTCGTCGCCGATCGTCACCAGCTCGCACACGAACGCGTGCGACTGGATGCGCGTACGCTTGCCGATGGTGACCTGCTTCTGAATCTCGACGAACGGACCCACGAAGGCGCCGTCGCCGATGGTGCACCCGTAGAGATTGCACGGCTCGACAATGGTGACGCCTTCGCCGAAGGTGACGTTGACTTGTCCCGACTGAAATCTGCGTGGTTCTGCCATGGGCGCAGTATAAACGATCAGCCTTCGCGACGCACGCTCGGCCGCCACGAATTCATCG
Source organism: uncultured bacterium (assembly GCA_964560355.1). Classification (GTDB taxonomy): domain Bacteria; phylum Krumholzibacteriota; class Krumholzibacteriia; order WVZY01; family JAKEHA01; genus JAKEHA01. Next base: position 3,196 of record CAZLLI010000007.1, read on the forward strand.
GCACCATGACGACGTACGCCTTCTCCGCGCCCACCTGCACGCGCACCTCGATGCGGTCCTCGCGGCTCGAGAGTACGGTGGCGTCGACCTGCGGGACCTCGCCGCGCGCCGGCACCAGTACCCACGCGAAGGTCGTCGTGCCCGGAATGTCCGCGATGTAGACCGCGGTCGGGTTGGGCTCCTTCTCGGTGTAGTAGCCGCTGTACCAGCCTTGGATCGGGTTCTCCGCGCCCGCGACCACTTTCGCTTTCCACGCCATCCCGCCCACCGGCACCACGCGCAGGTTGCCCTTGTCCGCGTCCTTCGACGCCACCGTACGCCCTTCCACCACCGCGTTGCACCCCGGCGCGAAGTGCCACAGCGCCTTCACCGCGCGCGCGCGATCCGTTTCGATGCGGTCCGCGACGATCCAGAACGCGTCGTGCACGTACACCACCGTGCGCGTGTGCACCGCGCGCCCCTTCACTCCTTGGTAGCCCGCGTCGAAGGTGCCGCGCGCGAAGTCGAAGTCGTCGGTGGTTCCGTAGTCGGCGCCCGCCATCGGTCGCTCCGCGCGCTGCGGCGTCTGGTTCTGGTTGGCGCCGTCGACCAGAATCGTGTTGTGCGCGGCCGTGCTCACGAAATAGTCGCGAAACGGTCCCTTGTTGTAGCTGAAGCGCCCCGCGTCGACCAAGAGCGCGCGCCCGTAGGCGTCGATCGAGAGGTGCAATTCGTCGTAGTGCTGGTGCGCGGTGCCGAACGGACCCGCGTCGAAGAACGACCACTGCGCGTCCGCGTCCCAACCGTTGCGCATGATCGTGTGTCCCGCCCACGGAAACGTGACTGAAGGACCGATGCGCGGCTTGTTTCCCTTCTTCCCATTCGTCGCGATGTACTCCCAATCCGGGCGGTCGTAGGCCTCCGCGGCCGCGATCAACTTGTCGCGAATGTCGCGGCGGTCGGAGTCGTTGTTCTCCGGCGTGGTGCCGTCGGGGCGGAGCGTGTACGCCAAGTACGACCACATTCGCTTCACTACTACGTTGAGCGAGTCCGCCACCGGCTGGTTGAATTGACGGAACGTGCGAATATAGTTGTCGAAGCCCTCCGTGACACCGCGGTGGTACATCGCCGTCAACTCCGTTTCGGCACCGTCCGGATACACCACCATCCCCATCTGCCGGCCCACTTGCTCCTGCGAATACTCGCGCCAACCTCCCGCGTCGCGAAATTCCGGCCACGCGCACCCGATGATGCCGAGCGCCGAGACTTCGCCCACCGCCCAGTTGTTGGCGTCGCGACGATGGAAGACCATTAGGTACTGCGCGTGCTCGACGATACTCGAGAGCATCAAGATGCGCGCGGCGGGCGAGAACGCGTCGATCATTTGCAGCCCGTAGAACACGTTCACCCACGTGCGCGCGCGCGAGCTCACTTCGATGCCGCGCCACGGCCCCTGCTTCGTCATCCGCTCCGGATGCGGATTCGACACCACCCAATCCCGTACGTCCGCGTCGATCTTCTCCACGTACGCGCGCTTCCCCGTGCGCACGTACGCGCTCAAGAGGGCGTTGAAGTAATCCTGTTGATTCAGCGACCAGCCCCACTCCGGGTCGTTCTTGGGACCGTTGTAGCTCCATTGCAGATTCCCCGACGCCGTGCGCGGCACTTTCGCGCGATCGCCGTAGAACCCGAACTCGTCGGTGAGCATCGGGTCGATTTGCGGGTCGCCGTTCCCCGTGTCGTCGACCGGTTTGTAGCGCAGCCACTTCGCCGTGTTCGCCGACCGGTAGTACGCCACCAACGCCGTGCACGCCGCCGGATAATCTCCCGCCGCGACCGCTTGCTTCACTTTGTCGAATCCGCGGTGCTCGAGATTCAAACTGTCGAAGAGCACGCGCACCCGTTCCGGCGCGTGCTGGCACACCCACTCGACGCTATGCGGGTCGGGAGCGTCCTCCGAACGTACCGCGAGCGGCGCGAACGCGCATGTCGCGAGCAGGACAAAGAAGATGATGAGGTTCGATCGAGTCGGGAGGCGCAAGGCGCTAGGATAGCACAACTACCCCGCGACGCTCTCCAGCAGGCGGTCGATCAGGTCGTCGGTGGAGACACCGTCGGCGTCGGCGTTGAAGTTGGTGACGATGCGGTGGCGCAGGACGGGGTGCGCGATGGCGCGCACGTCGTCGATGCTGGGGATGGGGCGGCCGTTCATGACGGCGCGCACTTTGGCGCCGAGGACGAGGTTTTGTCCCGCGCGCGGGCCGGCGCCCCAGGAGACGTATTGCTTCACGTGGGGGATGGAGTCGTCGCGCGTCGCGCGCACGAGACGAATGGCGTAGCGGAGCACGTGCGAGTCGACGGGGACGGTGCGCACGAGCTCTTGCGTGCTCATGATGTCCTTCGCGTGCAGCACGACCTTCACCTTGGCCGACTGCGGCGACGTGGTGGATTCGACGATTTGGACTTCTTCTTCCTCGCTGGGATAGTCGACGCGCACGTTGAACATGAAGCGGTCGAGCTGCGCTTCGGGGAGCGGATAGGTTCCTTCTTGCTCGATGGGGTTCTGCGTCGCGAGGACGAAGAACGGCAAATCGAGCGCGTACGTCTGACCGCCCGCGGTGACTTTCTTCTCCTGCATCGCCTGCAAGAGCGCCGCCTGAGTCTTGGGCGGCGTACGATTGATTTCGTCGGCCAGGATCACGTTGCCGAACACGGGCCCCGGGATGAACCGGAACGAGCGCTTGCGCGTCGCCGCGTCCTCCTCGAGGATCTCGGTGCCGGTGATGTCGGACGGCATCAAGTCGGGCGTGAATTGGATGCGCGAGAACTTGAGGTCGAGCGCCTGCGCGACAGTCGATATAAGGAGCGTCTTGGCCAGCCCGGGGACGCCGACCAACAGACAGTGCCCGCCCGCGAAGAGCGCGATCAGCAATTCTTCGACGACTTGATTCTGCCCGACGATGACCTTCCCGACTTCCGCGCGCAGCGTCGAGCAGGCGTCGTTGAACTTGCGAACGTCGTCCATAGTAGCGGTGCGGTTCTCAGTCATGATCGCGAATCCTTCGGTTTCGATTTTCTGCTCGGGGCCCGACAGAACGCTAACACACCGGGTGACCGGCGTTCAATCGCTTGTACGCCGAAACGTCGAAGGAGTTTCGGAGGGTTGCGGCACGAGTCATCGGCCGCCGTGCGTCGTGTTCAATTGATACTTGACCATGCGCCGGGGCGGGAGTACCCTTCCATCACATTCTTGCCACTGCAGCGCACGCCTTTCGGCGACTCGATCTTTTACCCCCGAGGATGATTCGCCATGCTTCTGCGTCAAACCACGCCCGTTGTGTCTCTCATTCTACTGGCCGCTCTCACCGTCGCGTGCGGAGGCCCGCTATTCGATGTCTTTCGCGACAAGCCGGCTGACGCGCCGGCGAACTCGCATCCTTCCGGTGATCGCGGCCGGCAGGAGCGTTTGAACGCCCGCTACGGTGACAAGGACCGATTGCCCGGCATTCCGTTTTTTGCGCTCGAATTGGTGCAACGCACTGTCGCGGTATACGAGCAGGAGTATTTCGAGTTGAAGCTCGAAGCAACGTGGGAAACGAAGGAGGGTCAGGCTGTCCGCACCCACGTGTCGGCGGCGTTGAAGTACGCCCGCTGCGAAACGGAGGCGCGCAAGCTCCACGCTCTCTTCCAGTCCAGCTCATCAGCGCAGGCCGGCTACGACGCGATTAAGAAGTACATGGGAACAGATACCACCTCTTGCATTCGACTCGTTCCACCGAGAATTCTTTCACCGTCGGAAGTCTATGCCGGACAAGTCGGCTTGCACGTGACGGCTGTCCAGCGTCAGCAACTGGCGGTTCCAGGGAAAGACGTCCGGTACATCAACGTGACAAAGGCTGCCGCGGGTACATCGTCGTCGACGATAACGCTGAATGCGAACGGCACGCTTGCGAGTGCGCAGGCTCAGACGGTGGATGAAACGATGAAAACAATCCTCGATTCCCTCCCAGTGTCGGACGCGGTATCCGCGATGTTGGGGCTTGGGAAGAAGCCCACACCGCTTATCGACGGAACTGCCGTACTCGTGAGCGCCCAGTTTACGGTGACGCCGGTCGTTCGGCGATACACGGTTTCTGTTGACGTTCCTCTGGACGACGAGGCCTACGCATCGAGTCTCGTGCCGAACGGCCGCACGCCGGGAGCTTCCATGCAGGTTTCCGTGGTTAGAGGTGACGCAACACCCACCGCGCCGAAGGACGATGACTCGATCAACTTCTCCGGGCAGGTGAAGCTCCCGAAGCCGACCAAGAAGGAGAATTGATATGACCCGACGATTGACGCGGACAGGGATCGTGATGATCTGTGTCGCGATTGCGTTGGGAATGTGCATCGTCGACGCTTTTGCAGCGCGCCTGCGCGTCATGCAGGACTCAGCGAGACCCGGAGACGCGATACTCGTCGATCTAGGTCGCCAGCGAGTGACGAAGCAAAACCCGTTTCGAGCCGTCTTCGGCGATAGTGTCTCCGGGCCGGTGCGACAGGTCGACAACGATCAGCTTGAGATTGTTGTTCCACTGCTGCCCGTCGGCGAGTCGACGGTGTCGGTATATCAAGGCAACCGTTTGCTCGGGCGTGGAGTTCTGCAAATCCACGACACGCAATCACGGAGGCTTACACTCGCATACAGTGCAAGCGGAATCCAACTCGTCGGAAAGACGCGCTCCGCCGCTCCACTGACGGGTCATGTTCGCTCACGCCAGCCCCGGTTGTCGTTCGATCTCGTCAATGCTCAAGGCGCGGTGGTTTACTCCGGCACCATCTTGGATCCCCAACGCGTCAACGGAGAGGTGCCCACCGGGGTTTACGACGGCGGCCGCGCGACGATCGGCCGACCAAAGAGCACGCCATCGACGATCCTGTTCGTAGACGTGCCCACGCCTCCAGGCCCCGTCACGATCATCTTTTATCGCGCGGAAGCGAATCTTGACTTGTTCACGACCGAGGGACGCGGGAAGCGAACCCCCCTCGGCGTACCACTGGTGGTCGCACCATGAAGACGCTCGCAGCGTTCGGTTTGGTAGGTCTACTCGCCGTATCAACGCCAGCGCAGGCTTTCGACTACATCACGCAACCCGACGGCCTCAATTATGCGAGACTCGACGCGTCGTCTCCATTCGGAATCGTGTATAACGTCGTCTTCATCGGCGACGGCTTCACTTCGAGCGAAATGGGAGACTTCGATGACGCCGTATCGCACTGTCTCTACACGTCGGCCGATTTCGGCGATGGTCTACTCGACATCGAGCCCTACAAGTCCGCGGTGTGCGGCATTCGCTTCTGGAAAGTACAGTTGATTTCGAATGAATCCGGCATCGATGATCCCACCGCCGGAATTTTCCGAAACACTCCGCTCGATTGTTCGTTTGGGGACGTAGGCGAGCCTTCAATGAAGATCTCGGGCGATCCGGGAAAGTGCGCCGCCGCAGTGAACGAGGCGGGCGTCCCAAGTTGGGACTTCATCGTTGTGATCACCAATACTCCGACGCGCAGCGGTGCATACTTCCCATCTGCCGGGAGCGTTGTCTATTTGTCGAGCCGCATTGCCTGGGGAATCTACCTTGCTCACGAGCTTGGACACGCTATCGCTTCTTTGGGAGACGAATACGAATGCGAGATCTGTGATCCCGATGCCCCCGACTACGGGCGCACAATTCCGGTTGGTACTATTCTCGATGAGCCCAACCTGTCGACGAACCTCGACGACATCAAGTGGAAATCGGAGATTCCAGACTGGGTGGTGGGACGTTTCATTCCCACTGTGCCGGAACACATCTGCGACTGTGAGGTGGTGGGCGCTTGGGAAGGCGGCGGCACGTACTCCTACGGGGTTTATCGTTCGCAGGAGTATTGCGCGATGGATCAGGTGACGTGCTCGTCCGGCGACGCGTTTTGTGTCGCATGCACCAACGCACTGAAGGAGGCGCTCAGCGGTTGTGCGCATCCCATCGCCTTCCTTGGAATGCCGCCAACTCGCTTCTGGGTGTTACCGATTTGTTTCGTTTGCGATGCCGAGAGCGCGGTTGCGGACGACCTACGGCGGCAGATGGAGTTCGATGCCATGGTCATGAAATTCCTGCACCGCGGTCCGTTCGATTGGCTCGGTGGCCCCGGACCATTGATCAGCGTCTACGACGATTGGGGCGAACGCATCCCGGTTCGAACGGTCGTCCACGGAGATGTTCTCGAAATCTCGTTCAACGCCAATCGAATTCGCAGGTACACGGTCGTCGCCGAGAGTCGCAACTCAAGTCCGCTCCCGGCGTTCGATGCGGAGTTGTATCGCAACGGTGTGCGCGAGCCCGGATTCGATCGATGAAGACCACGGGGGCGGTGCTCGAACGGCACCGCCCCCGCTTGTTCAGCACGGACTAGTGGCCGCCGCTGCCGCCACTGTTGTTGACCGGATCGTTTCCACCCGAACCGCCACTCTCGGTACCCGCCTCCCCGTCGCTCTTAACGCAGGTCCAACTGATCATCGATTTTGCCCTGTTGCCTGCGACGCGGATAACCGCGACCTCGCCCGGCTGGAGCCGCAGCGAGTGTCGGCCGCCGAAGGTATGGGGATCGGTGACGACGAACTTCACGAGGTGGTTGGTGTTGTTCGTCCAGGCAATCAGGTCGTCGTCCTTAATGTTGATCTCGCCCAGCGGCGCGCCATTTTTGCCGACGAGTTGACAACTCCCGTCGACGGCGATCACCATCACCCCCTGGTCGCTTAGGTAGCAAGACGATTGCAACCCGCACATGCCAAGTAGAAACAGCCCGGTGAGAACGCGTCGCATATAGCGACCTCCTTTTCTTGGAGACTTGCAACCAACTCACGACTCTTTCTTCGCAGCTCGTTCCTTCGCAGCATCCAGCATTTTGATGAACCTCGGATCCTTGATGAGCTCGCTCATCATGGGCTCGTTCACGACTTCATAGATCGGAACCTGGAGCTGCAGGGCTTGGTCCATATACTGTAGCGCCTGCGTTCGCTCGCCAAAGTGTTCGTAGACCTGCGCAATTCGAAACAGAGATTTCGCGTCGGGAGTTCCCGACAGTCGATCAATGGTCGCAAGGGCCATATCTCGATTGTCCGTCATGCTGTAGAAATCCGCGAGGGCCGCCGTTGTCGCCGCGTCATCGGGGACGACGTCGAGCCGCGCAGTCGCGATGCGGATGGCGCGCCGGTAGATCTCCTTCGCTCGCTCGCGCTGTCCTTCGACGTAATACAAGGATCCGGCCAAGTTCGACAGGTAGACATACTGGGTCGTGTCGCAGTAATCGAGCGCATACTCGTAATAGCGCGCGGAATCCTTGAAGCGCCCTTCGAAGTACAAGACGCGACCCACATTCGAACAACTTGCGCAGTTGGGCTCGGCCAGGTATGCGCGTTCGAAGTACTCACGTGCGCGCGTTAGGTCGCCCCGCGCGTCGTAATAGAGGCCCAGGCTGTTGAGTGCACGATAGGAAGCAGGCGCTAGTACGTACGCGGTCTCGTTGGCCTTCAATTCGAGGCTTCGCTGCCCGGTCCGCCAGTAGACCCAGCCCAGGCACCATTGGCCCAGCGAATAGTCGGGCGCAAGCTCTACGATTCTGGCAAAAGCGCCTTCGGCCTCCTCGTAGCGTTGCTGGTCCACGTACGCCCAACCCAACTCCTCCATCAGGAGTAAGTCGCCGCGCACATTTCGAACACCAGCCTCGAGCAATTGGACGCGGTTATTGTTGCGCGCCATTCGTTGATAGACGTACGAAAGCCATGCCGTTGCTTCGGGCGTCGGCGATCGGTGCAAGGATGCTCGGAGCCACTTTTCAGCCGCGCGTAGTTGAAGGCTGTCGCCGGGGGTGTCCTCCAACGACCTGCGAAAGCACGCATAGTGAGCAAAGCCCAAAGCCGCATCTCCCGCCGCTGACACTGAGTCCATCGGAACCGCGTCCAGAAGTCGCGTGCGCGCGTCAAAGGCATTGGTTCCGGCGCGCCAATTCGACAACAATCCCAAACCTTCGACGATCGTTGTCGCCGATCGCGACGTTTCAATCGCGTTCATCAACGACGCACCGGTTTCCTTCTCCACCCGGAGCAATCGCCGCAACGCGATACGAATTGAATCTCCCAACAAAGACGCGCGATCCAATGCGAAGTCGACTGTCTCCATATGCAGCGGCTTCATGGTCTGGGCGTCCATCAACGATAACGTGAGTCGATGCCCTTCTTGATACGCCTCCACCTGTCCCCGCAGCAGCCGGTTGACTCCGAACGCGGCGCCGACGCGGTCCAGCGACGCGACGCGATCGACGAGGACGTGTTGATATGGAACCACCCACATCGACTCCGCTGACCGACCGACCGCTTCCATCTCGCTCGCCGTGCAGCGCGACAATCCGTCCACGAAGGCCTGGCTCGGCGTGTCGCCCAGGCGCTCGAACGGCATCACCGCGAGTCGAATCTTGGTCGAGTAGATGGAGTCGTTGCGCCAGTAGCGCCATCCGATGACGGCCGCGGCGATCACGGCGACGCCCGCGAGCGCCAGCGGAAGGACGCGACGACGCCGACGCCCGCGTCCGCCGCGCACGATGCTGACTGCGCGCACCGCGCCGGTCGCGAAGGAACCCCCCCAGCCGACGCGCTCCGACATGTCGACGAGCGCCGCACAAAATTCCGGCGCCGATTGGTAGCGCCGCGCGGGATCCTTCTCCAAACACTTGGCGACGACGGCCGCGCATGCGTCGGGGACATCGCCGCGCGCTTCCTTGAGCGGCGACGGCGCCTCGTTCAAGATCGAGTACACGACGGCCTGGTCGATCTCTCCGCGAAACGGAAGCCGTCCCGTGAGCATCTCGTACAGCACGACGCCCAGCGCCCAAATGTCCGCACGCGCGTCGGAGTCTTCGCTGCGCGCCTGCTCGGGCGACATGTACGCGATGGTGCCGAGCGTCGCGCCGCTGCCGGTGATGCGCGAGCGGCCGATCAGCTTCGCCAAGCCGAAGTCGACGATCTTCACGAAGCCGTCGTTCGTGATCATGACGTTGCCGGGCTTGATGTCGCGATGGACGATGCCGCTCGCGTGCGCGCGCGCGAGTCCTTGCGCGACGCTGAACGCGATTTCGAAGGCTTCGCGCACTTCGACCTTGCGGCGCGCGATGCGCTCCTTCAGCGACTCGCCCTGGTAGCAGGCCATGGCGATGAAGAGCTGGCCCTCGGGGGTTTCGTCGATGTCGAAGATGCTGCAGATGTTGGGATGGTCGAGCGCAGACGCGGCTTGGGCTTCGTGCACGAAGCGCCGCTTGGCGTCTTCGTCACGCGTCAGCTCGGGGGCGAGAAACTTGAGCGCGACGGTGCGGCGGAGCTTCGTGTCCTCCGCCTTGTACACGACGCCCATCCCGCCTCCGCCGATTTTCTCGAGAATGCGGTAGTGCGATACTGTTTTGTCGATCATGACGGCGCCACAGGGGGCACTCGCGGTGCATCACCGCGCGGGCAGGCCATCGCGACCCGTTGCGAGTATAGTCGACACTTGCCGCCTTGCCAAGGCGGCCCGGTGCTACAATGGTCGCGCCACGAAGGAGGTTCGTTATGGCAGATTCCGTCCAGAAGGTGAACTACTGCTACGCGATGGTCCCGGCCCGGCCCGGTCAAGGCGCGCGCATTCTCGGCGCCTTGTCGAAGGCGGGCGTCAACCTCGACGCGTTCTCCGGATTCCCGCGCGGCAAGGGTCGCGCGCAGCTCGATTTCGTCACCGACAAAATGCCCGCGCTGCGACGCGTGGCGGCGAAGAATCGTTGGAAGCTGAGCCCGGTGAAGAAAGCGTTCCTTGTCACCGGCGTCAACAAGGCCGGCGCCGTCAACGCGCACGTGCAAAAACTCGCGAAGGCGAAGATCAGCGTCGTCGCCGCCGACGCGGTGTGCGCAGGCATGGGTCGCTACGGAATGATTCTGTGGGTGAAGCCGCGCGACTACGCTCGCGCGTCGAAGGCGCTGGGAGCGAAATAGCGGCGGTACTGCGTGCGGGTGGCGTCCGACGGGCGCGCATCTGACCCGAAGCGAACATCCGCAGCGCGATACCAGATGTCTCGCGCGAGGACCTGAGAGCGGAGGGTCAGGATGCGCGACCGGCCGACACAGGACCCGCGCTGCGCGGCTACCCCGCGAGCACGCGATTCAGTCGTTCGACGCCGAGCAAGACGCGCGGCGTCGCTTCGCCCGCGAAGCAGACGCGGATCCAATTCGCGAAGTCCGCGCCGAAGTCTTCGCCGGGCGCGACCGCGACACCCGCGTCGAGCAGTGCTTCGATCACTTCGGTGACCGTGCGCCCGCGCAGGTAGCCGAGAATCGGGAAGAAGAAGTAATACGCGCCTTCCGGGAGCGGTGCGTCGACGCGGAGCGCGTTCGCCACTTGGTCGCGAATCGACGCGCACTCCGCGACGAAGCGGCCCGACCACAGCGCGCGCGTGCGCACCGGTTCGACCATCATTTGCTGCGCGATCGTCGACGGGCTGTAGAGCTGGTGCACCATCGCCTTGTTGAGCGCGCGCACCACGCTCGTCTCCGCCACCGCGTACCCCAAGCGCAGCCCCGCGAACATGAACACCTTCGAGAACGTGAACACCGACACGGTTTGCTCGAACGTGCCGGTAACGCTCGCCACCGAAACGTGCGCGCGTCCGTCGAAGGTCATGCCGTCGTAGGCTTCGTCGGAGATGAGCCAGAGGTCGTTGGCCCTCGCGAAGCGCCCGATCGCTTCCAGCTGTGCGCGCGTGAGCACCTTGCCGCTCGGGTTGTTGGGGCTGTTGAGGTAGATCGCCACGGTTTTCGGCGTGAGGCGCGACTCCAGCATCCCGTAGATGTCGGGATCGTCGTAGAGGCGCGTGTAGAACGGGACTTCGATCGCGTTCCCACCCGCCGCGTGCACCATACCGCGAAAGAACGGCCAGTAGGGCGAGAGCAAGAGCACGTCGTCGCCCGGGTCGATGAGCGTCTGCACCGTCGCCGAGAGCGCGTTGGTGGCGCCCGCGGTCACGAGCACGTTCTCGTCCGACACCGACAGCGCGTTGTCTTCTTCCAGCTTGGCGACGAGCGCCTGGCGCAGCGCCGGTATGCCGAAGGTGTCGCAGTAGCGATGGAAGCCCGCGTTCGCACGCGCGAAGGCGGCGTCGATGGGGAGCGCGTACGGCGGCGGCGCGTAGGCGTCGCCGATGTGCAGACCGACGAGGTCGGTCGCCTGCGCCATGCGGGGGCGGAATTTTTCGTATACCGACCCCGTGATACGCGAGGAACGCTCGGCGAATCGGGGGAAGAGCGGCATGGAATGATGGTACACTATCGCCCGTGGACGCGCGAGGAGGAGCTGCCATGATTCGTCGCTCGATCGTAGCCGCCGTGGTGGGCGTATGCCTGGCGTGCGCCCCCAACCACCAACTCACCGACACCACCAGCGACGTGCTCACGCTGGCGTCGTCCAACCCGAGTGTGTCGACCTTCATCACCATGCTCGACGCAAGCGGCACGTCGCAACTCCTGCACGGCAGCGAATCCATCACGGTGCTCGCGCCGAGCAACATCGCCCTCACGTCGCTCGGCGACGACCGCATTCGCTTCCTCTTGAGTCCCGAAGGCGCGACCGAGCTGGGCCAGCTCGTCAACGCGCACGTGTTCCCCGGCGCGTTCTCCGCCGAGGACGTCGCGCGCGGCAAGCTGCCGAAGAATCTCGGCGGCAAGCGCATCACCGCGTCGAAGGCGTCCGACGGAACGCCGCGCGTCGAAGGAAGCGGGAAGATTCTAGAGTCGGTGCGAGGGTCGAACGGTTACGTGCACATCATCGACACGGTCATTCGACAGTAGGAGCATTGGGAGCGAGGCGGTCTGGAAGCGCTAGACCGCACCGAAGAGACTGGTGGGCCCCACTGCGGCCCGCCCGGGGGCGGCGTCGCTCCCATAATTCTCAAGCGAATGAATGCCCCTGTTCCGATCGCGAGAATATCCGCGCGGGCCGCGAAGTCGTCAATATTGAACGGGCGAATGGCGGAACGGGCGTGTGGGTTGTTGATGCCGACTGGCACCGAGGGTTCCCAGAGCGAACATCCGCAGCGCGATTCCAAATGTCGCGCGCGAGGACCTGAGAGCGGCGGGAAGCCCTCGGTGCCAGCTTGGATTGTCAGCGCTGTCCGCCCGCTTGCGCGAGCCAGCCGTCGTATTCCATCGCCTTCGCGGCACGGCGGGCGCTGTCGTTGCCCTTCAACTTGGCGACGATGTTGAGCGCGCCGTCGAGACCCGACGTCACACCGCCCGTCTTTAGTACGAAATCCGCGTCCTTGCCGACGAGGTCGGTCCAGTTGCGCAGCATCTCGGGCGCGCCGTTGCCGGCGACGACGAGCACGTCGGGCCACGGGCAATCGCGAATCGCGTAGTCGGGTTCGACTTCGAGGCCGCCGCTGCGGATCGCCTTGCCGTCTTCGGAGATGGTGTAGACGTAGAAACCGCCCGCGTTCGCGAAGGCTTCGCTGGGGCCGGCGACGTCGAACAGGTCGACGCCGTCGTACAGCACCACCGCAACGTGGGTGAGTGACTTCACCGCGACCAGCTTCTGCCCGCACTGCTTGCAGGTGCCGGCGTCGGCGAAGACGGGGGCGTTGCCTTCGCACGCGTCCTTCGGGCACACGAAGCCCGCACGCGTGCTGGGGTCGTAGCAGTGTCCGGGTCCGCCCGCGAGTGCCACGCTCGCGAGCAACGTCAGAATAGCGGCACAGAGTACGGTTCTCATGGTTCGACTCCTTCTCGTTAGTTCCACTGGGACCAGCTCGGATACAGCTCGACCCACCACCGTTCGAGCATGCGTTGGTCGAGCGCGATGACGCCGTCGCGCGTGGTCTTCTCGGGGAGCGGGAAGTACGCGGACAACCGATCGACGACGCGCGCGCGATCGTTCGCGTCGACGCGCGCGATGAGGTGCCACAAGGTGACGGCGTCGTGCTTGTTCGAGGCCGCCAGCACCGCGTCGACGGCGTCCGGCGACGCACCCTCCGAGTCGATACGCTCCAGCGCTTCGAGCAACTCGACGCTCGCTTCCGTTTCGTGCGGCGTCCCCGGCCCGACGTTGGCGCGCAGTTCGCAGCGCGCGCCCGCGGGCACGATGACTTCGCGCCCGTCGCGGTCGAAGGAGACGAAGCCGAGTGTGACTTCCAGCGAACCGTTGCCGATCGAATCGACCGCGAGGTGATACTGACACCCGAGGTCTTCCGCGACCCCCGACGGCGTGTCGACGAAGAAGAGCCGCGGCGGTGCCCAGATGAAGGCGCTCACTTCGCCGCGCGCGAGCTCGATGCGATGCTCCTTATCGCTCGAGCCCTTGAGCCGAACCGCACTCGCGGGCCCAACCGTCACGTGGCCGATGTTGGCGACGTCGACGCGAGCGCGCGAGGTCGCGTCGGTTTCGAGCCACTCGCCCTCGCGCAGCGTTGCGGTTCCGTCGACGTTGCGCGAACCCACCACGGGCGCGCCGTCGATGCGCGTCACCTCCCAGCCGCTCGATGTCGCGGCACCGCGCGAGCGCCACTCGCGCACGCCCACGACGACCAGCAGCACTGCCGCCGCCACGAGACCCGCGCGCCACGCAACGCCCGCCTTCGGGAGCGGGCGGCGCCAACGAATCGCGCGCTCGCTGCCTCGCTTGCCGACCGTGCACTCGAAGAAGATTCCGTCCCACAGATCCTCGTCGGGCTGGACCTCGTGCGAGAGCTGCGACGTCGCGTCGCGCAAGCGCACGAGCGACGCCAATTCGGCCGCGCACGCGGCGCACATCACGGTGTGCTCGCGCACCGACGTCATCACGTCGGGCGCCAAGTCATCGTCGATGTAGTCGTTCAGTAGTGCTCGGATCTCTTCGCACGTCATTGTTCCAACACCTCACGCAACAGACGGCGCGCTCGATGGAGCTGCGCCTTCGACGTTCCCACCGCGATGTTCATGTGATCCGCGATCTCCTCGTGGCGATACCCTTCGACGTCGTGGAGGACGAATACGACGCGCGCCTGCGCCGGCAGCGCGGCGATGGCGCGTTCCAGGTCGACGCGGGCGGCGGCGCCGTCGTCGCGGCGCCCGCGCACCGGCTCCACCGCTTCCAACACGTCGGAGCCCGCTTCGCGCGCGTTCCATTTCTTCTCTCGTCGAAGTGTCATGAGCACCATGTTCACCGTCAGCTTGTAGAGCCACGACGCGAACGCCGCGTCGTTGTCGAGGAGCGAGAGCTTCTGCCACGCGTGCACGAAGGCGTCCTGCGCGAGGTCGTTCGCCTTCGCGCGCTCGCCGCACAACCGCACGCACAGCGCGAACACGCGCCCGACGTGCGCGCGATACAGCCGCTCGTACGCCGCGCGGTCGCCCGCGCGCGCGAGACGCACCCACGCCGCGACTTCGATCCCGTCGGGCGGGGCGGTCACCGTCGACTCCCAAGCTGCGGTGTGCATTCGTGGATCGCAGGCTCCTTCGTCCGTTTAGATGCCATGGCTCTCCCGAAGGTTTGAACGCCACCCGGCTTCCCCGGACTGCATTCGCGCTATATAATGAGGCATCTCGGCGAGGAGGACACCGATGAAAGGTTTCTTGATTCGCGGGTTCATTACCGCGCTCGGTCTGTGGGTCGCGTCGGCGATTCTGCCCGGCGTGCACTCGACCGGCTTCCTGTCGATCCTGGGCGCGGGCCTCTTGCTCGGCATCGTCAACGCCATCATTCGTCCGCTCATCATCGTGCTGACCCTGCCCGTCACCATCATCACGCTCGGCCTTTTCATCCTGGTCATCAACGCCGCTATGGTCGGGCTGGTGGCCAAGATGCTGGGCGGATTCTCGGTGGACGGATTCGGGTGGGCACTCGCGACCGCGATCGTGGTGTCGATCGTGAGCTGGTGCGCGAACGGCTTTGTCGGCGCGACCGGACGCTTCGAGCGCTTCGCGAGCGGCGGCAAGTAGCGCCCGCGTCGACGCCGTGACCGAGCGACACCAACTCGATCCTCGCAACCGGTTCACGAACCGCGTCGACGATTACGTTCGCTATCGACCCGGCTACCCGCGCGAGCTCGTCGCTTGGTTGCGCGATGAAATCGGACTGTCGCAGGAGTGGCGCGTCGCCGACGTCGGGAGCGGCACCGGGCTCCTCTCGCTACGATTCCTCGAGAACGGCAACGTCGTCCACGGCGTCGAACCCAACGCGGCCATGCGCGCGTCCGCGGAGGAGGCTTTTGCAAGCGACGCGCGCTTCGTCTCGGTCGCCGGGTCCGCGGAGGCCACCACACTCACCGGCCACTCCGTCGACGTGGTCGCCGCCGCGCAAGCGTTCCATTGGTTCAAGATCGACGAGACGCGTGCCGAGTGGCGGCGCATCTTGAAACCGGACGGGTGGGCGCTCATCGTTTTCAACACGCGGCTCATCGACGCCACTCCGTTCATGCGCGCGTACGACCAGCACCTCGTGGAGTACGCCGTCGATTACACGCGCGTCGACCATCGACGCGGCTTGTCGGAACGCTTGCGTCAGTTCTTCCCCGGCGAAGTTCGCCAGCATCTTATTCCGTTCACCCTCCAGCACCGCTACGACGACGTGCGCGGGCTGTCGATGTCGTCGTCGTACGTTCCGCCTCCCGGCCATCCCAAACACGAAGAGTTCTTCGCGCGTCTGAAAGAGATCTTCGACGCGCACGCGAAAGACGGCGTGGCGGAGTTTCCGTACGAGACCGAGTTGTTCTTGGGAAGGCTCTAGTTCCGCAGCGGCTTTGCGAACACCGCGTCCCACGCGCCCAGCGCCGACTTTGGATTCAAATCGATGTCGACCAAACCCAGCGTCGCGAACAAGTACAGAATCGGATTGGGCGGGAACGATGAGAGATCGATGTCGGTGAAGGTGAGCTGGAAGACCGCGATCGCGTTCGCGTCTTCGAGCAGTTGCGACTGGCGCAAGATGTAGCGTCGCTGCTCGTCTTCGCTCGACACGATGGTGTCGACGGTAACGGACGACCAGCCGCCTTCGGTCACCATGGCGGGGACGCTGCGGCCTTCGAGCAGGCGCGAGTAGTAATTGAGCGGGATGTCTTCGGGTTGCGCGAAGCCCGCCAAATACGGGTACGACGAGAGCCCCGCCTCTTGCATGAAAGCAAAGTCGACGAAGTCCTGGTCGACGCCTTGATAGACGCCCCCGCCGAATCTTCCCCACGCGTAGTCCACCTGCAGGCTCACGCTCAGCTTCACGCGCGCGTCGACGGCGCGCACATCCGCGGCCGCGTCGTTCGCGACTTGGCGAATCGCTTGATAGAGCGAGTCGGGCGACGCGCCACGAATCAAGTTGGTCTCGAGCGCGAGGCCCAAGTGCTCGGGGCGCACGATGCTGTCGATCACGACCGCGTAGCGACGAAACATCGACTGGATCGCCGGCTCGGTGATGCTGCGACCGTTGCGCACGAGCGCGTCGGATTCGCCGCCGCGGTTGAGCCCGTTGGCGGGGTCGAGGTAGATCCACAATTCGTGGCCCTTCGACCGGTAGTAATTCGCGAGCGCTTCTTGGTCGCGAATCACGAGCGTGTACACCGACACGCCCGCGAGCAGCGAGTCCCACGGCAATTCGAAGCTCATGATGGCGGCGTCGGCGCGCGTCGACCACATGTCGATGGCGGCGATGGCGGTGGGGAAATCGTTGCGCGGCGGAATGCCGGAAAAGCCCATGCGGTATCCGCGCGTCGCGCCATCGCCGATGGGAATCGACGTGCCGTCGTCGGAGCACGCGAGCCCGAGGGCGAGCACAATCGCTCCCCCGAGTCTCACGCCGTGACCAATCGCTCTCGACATGTGCGCCTCCCGACGCCTGCGGCGTGCAAACCGCGCGCCAAACAGTGCTTTGTTCCCCCTATAAGTCCGTTGTATGCTACGGGTGTATCGACTGGCGCGACAAGCGCAAGAAGACCATATGTCCTTTCGCATGCTCAATCTTCCGGAGCCGATTCTGCGCGCCCTCGACGACGCGGGATACGAGACTCCCACCGAGATTCAGGCGCAGGCCATTCCGCCCGCGCTCGAGGGTCGCGACCTCATCGGCCGCGCCCAAACCGGAACCGGCAAAACCGCCGCGTTCGCGATTCCCATCTTGGTGCGGCTCGCGAATGCACCCGCGCGCCCTGAGGCGACGCCCGACGATGAGTCGCCCGACGTGGAGGCGTCCAAACCGCACGCGCGTCCGCCCCACCACCCGCAACGCAAGGGCGGCCATGAGCCGAGCCGCGTCGTGCGCTCGTTGATCCTCACGCCCACGCGCGAGCTCGCGGTCCAGATCGAAGAATCCTTCAAAGCTTACGGCAAGTATCTCGACGTCCGCGCGCTCGCGGTGTACGGCGGCGTGCGCATCGACCGCCAATTGAAGAAGCTCCGCTCGGGCGTCGACGTGATCGTCGCGACACCGGGCCGTCTGCTCGACCACCTCGGGCGCCACACCGTCGACCTGCGCCACGTCGAAGTCTTCGTGCTCGACGAAGTCGACCGCATGTTCGACATGGGCTTCATCCAGGACGTGCGCAAGATCATCGCCAAGATTCCGGAGCACCGCCAGACGCTGCTCTTCTCCGCGACCATTTCGTCGGAAGTGCGGCGCCTCGCCGAGCGCGTGCAGAAGGACGCGATGCTGATCGAAGTGGGCGCGCAGGAAACGCCTATCGACACCATCACGCAGTACGTGTTCCCGTGCCCGCGCGACCGCAAACTCGAACTCCTGCGCACCATCTTGGAGAACGAGCAGTGGGACATGGTGCTCGTGTTCTGCGGCACCAAGGACAACGCGGAGTTCGTGACGCGGCGCTTGGCCCACCACGGGATCGACGCCGGAGAGCTCCATTCGAACCTGTCGCAGTCCGAGCGCAAGCAGGCGCTCGAGAGCTTCAAGAACGGCGAACACCGCGTGCTGGTGGCGACCGACATCGCGGCGCGCGGCCTCGACATCGAAGGCATCTCGCACGTCGTCAACTACGACGTCCCCCGTAACGCGGAGGACTACATCCACCGCATCGGGCGCACCGGGCGCGCGCAGGCGACCGGCGACGCGGTGACGCTCGTCGCCTTCGACGAAGAAGAATTCATGGACCGCATCGAGAAGCACATCGGCAACAAGATCGAGCGTCGCCGCTACAAGGACTTCGACCACGGCGTGGGGCGCATCGGGCCGAACAAGGACCCGATGAACCGCTTGCGCCAAGGAATGCGCAGGTCGAACAAGCGCCGTTACGTGTAACCTAGCGGTTCAGACGGCGAATCCAAAGTTCGAGCGGCCAGTTATCTCCTTCGCCACTGAATCCGCCAGCCAAGAATGCGAAGGCGCGTCCGCTTGGCCGCCAAACAGGCTCTCTTGAAATGATGAATGGGTAGCAGTCCGTATTCAGGTCAACTCTCGCAGCATCTCCGGACACGCGGTCGATAATGTCGACATAGGAGCCCGGCGGTACCCAGTTGCCGTTTGGATACCCTCCATCGTAGTAGCGTCCCAACAAGACCCGTGGTTCACTTGGATGCGCTTCGAGTGAAACGAAACGGCCTCGCCCCTCGAAAATCACCGTCCCAATTCCCGTCGACAGATCGAACTCGAAGAGGTCACACATGTACGGGTAGTCGCCGGATGTGGTCGCGGTGTAGAGGAACCGCCCGTCGTAAGAAAAGTCGAAACTTCGGGCATCAGGCAAACTGGTAACGAACTCGACAAGCAGACTGTCGCTTGTACCGTCGTCGCGCATCCAATAGAACCCACTCTTCTGGTTCGACGGATTCGTGCCGTGAAACACAAAGCCGTCGTGACCCGGCCAGTGCACAGCGCCTCCTGGCAACCAGTTGGTGCTAACGAGCTCGGCGCCGAGGTCCAAGGTGGCATTCAACTGGCCCTTTGCGATGGCCAGATGATCTTGCGCTTTCGAGTAGTACACGACTACTTCATTCGACGCCGGGAGCCAGTCGTACTCGCGAATGTAGATGAAACCGTCGTAGACGTGACGAGTAATCCCGGTCAGTTGTTGATTGGCGTTGAGGTCCAACCGGAATATGCCGCGCTGGGCCTCAGAGTGATAAAGGACAACGCCAAAAATCAGTATCGAAGAGTCATCAATCCATCGGGGCAGCAACACGTCCCCGGACGGAAAGCCCGCGTTAGGTATGTCGTGGCCGGGTTCGGCCTCGTCTTCTCCCCAGTACAAAACGCGGTGCAAGTTGGGATTGATCGTTTCTTCGCAATTCTTGACATCGTTCGGATCGTCGCAAGCCAGGAAAAACAGCAGGCACGCGGCGACCAACCATCGTGGTGCTACACCGAGAATTCGGGACACGTTGTCTGCTCCGATCGCGGCCGCGCGCGGCCTGCTAATCATACACCAGTCCAGCTCCCAGATCAGCCCCTCCGGGCAATTTGCGGTTCGCAGTTTCTGCCAACGAAATCGGCATAATCGACCCGCCCCTATTCGCTATCTCGACACCCCGTCATCCCTCAAAGTCCCTTTCGCTCCGTACGCGTGCATTCGGTCCGTTTCTTGCCGAATAGGGTCTGTCGTTCTCATCGAACTGCGCGGCGGTCGTGCACCCCGGCGAACGCATTCGTGCTTTCGTGGGGAGTATCGTGCGCCACTGTCAGGTGCGCCGGCTTGCGGGGTGCGCGCCGCGCGAGAACGACGAACGATCGTGCGCAGCGGTATCGCGCCCGACCGGAAAGGAGTAGCCCTTGATGCTCAAGTGGTTCAACTCACGCGGCCGCATCAGCCGCCGCCAGTACATCGTATCGTGCATCGCGATCTACGTGCTGACGTTCGGGTGGTTCTACGTGGGTGGATTGATGAGCTCGAACGACGACGTCGCCATTCGCACCACCGGCATGTTGGTGTTCGTGACGACGCTGGTCGCGGGCGGCGTGGTGAACACGTTTCTCATCATCCGCCGCTTGCACGATCTCGGCAAGCCGGGCACGCACGGGTGGCTCTTGCTGGTGCCGATGTACAGCGTCTATCTCCAGCTCATTCTTCTCTTCGCGCGCGGGGTCGAGGGACAGAATCAATATGGTCCCGACCCCCTGACCGCGTAGCCGTCGGAAGCGCAATGTCCGACCGAACCGCCCGGGTGATTCGCCCGGGCGGTTTTTTTTGCTACAGTGGCGGCATGACGCTCGAGACGTGGCTCCTCTTCTGCGCGACCGAAACCGTGCTGTGCTTCATCCCCGGCCCCGCCGTGCTGTGCGTGGTGTCGGCGGCGCTGTCGCGCGGGTCGCGCGCGGGCGTGCACTCGAGCTTCGGCATCCTCGCCGCCAACACGATGTATTTCGTGCTGTCCGCGATGGGACTGGGCGCGGTGCTGTTGGCGTCGCGCACGGTGTTCCTCGTCATCAAGTCGGTGGGGGCCGCGTACCTCGTGTTCCTCGGGCTGCGCATGGTGATCGCGCGCATGGGCACAGACGCGGTGGCGCCGACCGGCGAAACCTCGGTGCGCGGGTCGTTCTGGAACGGCTTCGTCGTGCAAGCGGCGAACCCGAAGGCGATCATCTTCTTCACCGCGCTGCTCCCGCAGTTCATCGACCCCGACGCCGCCGTCGCGCCGCAGATCGGGATTCTCGCCGCGAGCTCGGTGGCGATCGAGTTCGGCGTGCTGTCGATCTACGTGGCCGCGTGTCATCACGCGCGGCGCTGGTTCAAGGGCGGCCGGCTCGACCTGTGGCTGCACCGCGTGGGCGGCGGTCTCCTGATCCTCGCCGGCGCCCGCCTGGCGACGATGCGCAATGGCTAGCGGCGCGTGCGACGTCGTCGTGGTGGGCGCGGGCCCCGCGGGCGCGTCGACCGCGCTGTACGCCGCGCGCGCCGGCCTCGACGTGACCCTCATCGACAAGCGCACGTTCCCGCGCGACAAGATTTGCGGCGACGCCGTCGCGCGTAAGAGCCTCTCGCACCTGCGCGAGCTGGGCCTCTTCGACCGCGTGCGCGTCGAAACGCACGCAGCGATCGGGCGCGCGGTGCTGTCGTCGCCGAACGGACGCGAGATCGCGATCGATCTTTCGTCTCCCGACGAACCGTCGCCGCACATGGTGTGCCGCCGCGAGATCTTCGATCGCGTGCTCGTCGACGCCGCGCGCGAGCGCTGCCGCGTGATCGAAGGCGCCGCCGTCACCGACGTGGTGCGCACCAACGGTCGCGTGGACGGCGTCGTGGTGCGGGAGGGCGGCCACGACCGCGAGATTCGCGCGCGCACTGTGGTGGGCGCGGACGGCTTCGACTCGGTGGTTGCGCGCCGCCTCGGTCTATACAAGCACGATTCGTCGCGCTGGTTCGTGGCGACGCGCGGCTACTACCGCGGCGTCGAGGTCGCGCCGCGCACGGTCGAAGTGCACTTCTTCGACGAAACGCTGCCCGGATTCCTGTGGTTCTTTCCGACCGGCGACGGCGTTACCAACGTGGGTCTCGGCCTGGTCCACCTCGATCTCAAGCGCCGCCACGTGAAGCTGCGCGACGTGCACGAAGCCGTGCTCGCGTCGCCGCGCATGCGCGAGCGCTTTCGCCGCGCGGAACGCATCGGCGAAGTGCACGGGTGGAATCTCCCCACGCCCGATTTCTCGCGCACCATCGCGGGCGACGGATTCCTCCTCGCGGGCGATGCCGCCGGACTGGTCGACCCGTTCTCCGGCGAAGGCATCGGCAACGCACTCGATTCGGGCCGCGTGGCGGCAAGCGCAATCGCGGAGAACATGATCGCGCAGTATCCGAAGCGACTGTGGGAAGCCATCAACGCACGCGAGATCAAGCTCCATTAC
Organism: uncultured bacterium; assembly: GCA_964560355.1. Lineage (GTDB taxonomy): Bacteria > Krumholzibacteriota > Krumholzibacteriia > WVZY01 > JAKEHA01 > JAKEHA01. Next base: position 25,011 of record CAZLLI010000007.1, read on the forward strand.
CAGCTGCGATCCCTCGCGCGCAGTCGCGGGCTCTTGGACTTCCTCGTGGGCCGCGCCGCCGCGCGCCCCGACGTGCTCGCGTGGCTGCAGTCGATGACCGCCGCGCACGAATCCGTCGCGCGCAAGCGCGACCTGCTTTCGCCCTTCACCTACGCGAAGCTCTTCGTGAAGCGATAACGAAAAAGGCGCCGGCCGTGTGGCCGACGCCTTTCTCGAGATTCTCCGCGATCGTTTACTTCACGACCGTGATCTTCTTGGACAGCGTCGTCGACGCCGTCTGCATCTTCACGAAGTACACGCCCGACGGAATGTTGTGGGCGTCGAACTGCACCGAGCTCGGGCCCGCGGCGTACGAGCTCGCGTCGAGCAGCGACGCGACGCGGCGGCCGGCCACGTCGTAGACCGCGATCGACACGCGGCCCTCTTGGCCCATCGTGAAGTTGACCGTCGCCGTGCCCGACACCGGGCTCGGGTACGGCGTCGACAGCGCGAAGGTCGGCACGTTGCCAGCGACCGGGGTCGCCTGCACTTCGTGCATACCGCGGTACACGAGCGAGTAATTCTGTGCGCCGGAGCTCAAGACGCCCTTGTGGCCCACCGTCACGCGGTAGACCCCCGCGGCCGCGGAGGCGAGGTCGACCTGCTCGACGTTGTCGACCAGATTGTCGCCCTTGGTGGCGTTGTTGGCCGGAGCCGCGACGTTCAAGATCCACGGCATCGTGGTCGTCAACGTCACCACGTTCGTCATGCGCAGGTCGAGATCGTTGATGAGCGCGGGCGTCGTGTTGTCGACCGCGATCGGGTGCGCGGCGCCTGCCGGATCCGTCCACACCAGGGTGACGCGCACGTTTTGCGGCGACGAAACCTCGAAGAAATACGTGTCGGTCTGGCCGGTGTTGATGCCCGCTTCGATCACACCCGCGTCGCCGCCGGGAGCGGTGTGCACGATGTCGGCCATGCGGTGGATGTTGAGCAGGCCCCACCCGTTCATGTAGTCGGGGCCGTCGGCGGGACCCGCTTCGTCGGCCGCGTTGACCACGAGCGCCTTCAGCGTCGACGACCACGGCGACTGGCCCTTCACCACTTCGTAGTCCTGCGCGATCAAGTTGATCGAGCCGGCCGCGTTGGGCGTCGCCATCGACGTACCCGACATGTTGGTATAGGCGTTGTTCGCCGTGCTGTTGCACGAGAACAAGCTGAGTCCGTTGGCGACGATGTCCGGCTTGATGCGGCCGTCGTCGCTCGGGCCCCAGCTGGTGAACCCCGTCAGCACGACGTCGCTCGGCTGCGTGTAGCCGGCGCCGATGTCGTTGCACGCACCCACGCACAAGATGTTCTTCGCGTTGCTGAAGTAGCTGATGGTGTCGAAGCCACCGCTCTGTCCGTCGGCGGGGTGGCCGTCGGTGGACGAGACCCACGTCGCCAGCCCATTGTCCCAGTGCATGTGGCTCCCGGTCACCGGGCCGGTGTCGTCGCGCTCGTTGCCGGCCGCGACGCAGATCAGGTAGTACGGCGCGTTGTACGCGACGTCGTCGTAGTCGATGGCGCTGCCGTCGTAGTAGCCGAAGCCGTAGTCCTCGGTCGCGCTCACCGCGAGGTCGCCGTACCAGTAGTACGTGGCGCCGTTCAAGAACCAGCCCGTGATGAACCCGTACGAATGGTTCGAGATCTGCAGACCCGCCGCCGCGGCCGTCGCCATCTCGGTGGTGTCGTTGGTCCACTCGTAGGTGCGAAGCGGCGCCGCGTACGACATGCCGCGCGCGCTGATGTTGACGCCGGCCGCGATCAGCGTGCCCGCGACGTGCGTCGAGTGCGCGAGCAGCGATCCCGCGCCGTCGCCGGAGGCCGCACGACCGCCGAACTCCTGGTGCGCGAAGCGAACCAAGCCGCCGTCCCACTCCGCCAACTCGCCGATCGCGGTGGTCGCGCCCGACAGGTTGTAGAAGCCGTTGCCGACACCCGCCGGCCACACGTCGTACGTGCGCACCGTGAGGGCCGCGTTCAGATTATCGACCGTGTAGTACGCAGGCAGGCCGTTCTCGCGCATGTACATCAGCTTGATGTCGGGATTGGCGTTGAGCGCCTGCTGCGCCGGGTCGGTAGAATTGAGCAGCGCGTAGTATTGTGGCGTCTGCTTCGCCTGCGTGTTGCGAAGGAACTGCTGCGACAGCTCGTTGAGCTTGGCGACGTCGGTCGTTCGCTGGGCGAACGCGTTGGCGCCGAGCGTCGTGATCGCGCACACGGTCGCGACCGCGAAGGCGGCGCGACGAAGCCCGCTTCGGGTGTTGGATGGACGCATCGAGTATCTCCTGTATCCTAAGCGTTGACGTTGATGGCCGGACGACACGGGGTGCATCAATTATAGCACATGCCTCGTGCGAAGACCCGCCCAATGTCGGCGCCCGCAAGCCACGCCTCCGGTTCGACGAAGGAAGCGCACGCCACTGCGCGGCACGCCGCGCGCTCACGAAGATAAAGCTCGCATGAAGCGTACCCGCGGACGCGGGTCGCTACGACAGGACGTCGCGAACCGCCGCTTCGATTTCGGAGACCGTGAACGGCTTTTCGACCACGCGCGTGGCGCCGAGGAGCTGGGCGCTCTGGAGAAATACGCGATTGCTGGGGGAGCTGATGGCGACGCAGCCGGTGAGCGGGCTTTCGCGCTGCAGGTACATGATGACCTCGAGGCCGTCTTTTTCGGGCATCAGGATATCCGTGATGACGACGTCGTACGAGTTCTTGCGGAGCGACTCGATGGCCTCTTTGCCGTCGGAAGCCTCGCTGACGTCGAAGCCGGCGCGGGTCAACGAGTCGCGCAACATGCTCCGAATCTCGGGTTCGTCGTCCACCACCAGAATACGGGGCTTCATCGTCAACCCTCCGATCGACCTCCTGCCTTGCCCAAACCGGAGTTTATTCCCACCTAATCGGCTTTGGAAGCACATTCGTGGGCGGCGTTTGGGGGTGCCCGGACTTGTCTCTTGCGATTGGAACCCGCCCCGGTATATTGGCGTAGAGTTCCCCAAGCAGGAAGAGGACACCCCAACCGATCCTATGCCACCGCCGGGAATGCCTTGGCGGGGTCTTTGCAAGACATCGACGCAAATGCGCGCGCCGCTTCACATCACTTACGTCGGACACGCCACGTGCCTCATCGAGATGGACGGCGTGCGTCTGTTGACCGACCCCGTGCTTCGCGACCGTATCGGTTACATTCGCCGGCAAGGGAGCGTCGTCGACCCTTCGTGGAAAGACGGCGTCGACGCGGTGCTCATCTCGCACGCGCACCTCGACCACCTCGACCTTCCGTCGCTGCGCCGCTTGGGCCGCGACGCCCGCTTGATCGTCCCCGAAGGGAGCGGCGACTTGCTCGCGCGCGACGGCTTCCGCAACGTCGAAGAAGTTCGCCCCGGCGATTGGACCCGCGTCGAAACGGTCGAGGTCGAGGCGACGCTCGCCACGCACGACGGCACGCGCCACCCGTTCGGCCCGGTGGCGGAAACACTCGGGTTCGTCGTCCACGGTGAGCGCTCGGTCTACTTCGCCGGCGACACCGACATCTTCCCCGAGATGAACGGCCTCCACGACGCGCTCGACGTCGCGCTCTTGCCGGTGTGGGGCTGGGGCCCGACGCTCGGCGAAGGCCACATGAACCCGCGCCGCGCGGCCGAATCGCTCACCATGCTGCGCCCGCGCACCGCGATCCCGATCCACTGGGGCACGTTCGCGCCGCTCGGCCTCGGCTGGCTGCGCCCGCGCTTCCTGATCGACCCGCCCTACGACTTCGTCGAGCACGCCAGCGACCTGGCGCCCGACGTCGACGTGCACGTCGTGCACCCCGGGAATCGGTTCCGTTTCGTCAATTAATCGTCAATAATCGACCCAATGGGTCGATCCACTCGCTCCCTCTTCGCGATGGTCCGGAGGGTATCGGTCCTCTGGGCCGTCGAAGTCGGCGCCCTCTGGGCGATGGCCCGCGTGCTGCCCGGTCTGTGGCTGGAAGGATGGGGCGCCGCCGTGCTCGGCGTGGCGGTGATCGCGCTCCTCAACGCGCTCGTGCGCCCGCTCCTGCTCTATCTCACGCTCTCTTTCACGGTGCTCTCCTTCGGCTTGCTCACCCTCGCCATCAACGCGGCGATCGTGTCGCTGGCGGCGCTCGTCGTGCCGGGATTGCACATCTCCAACTTCGCGAGCGGGATGGCGGTGGCGCTCGGGCTCTCGGTGGTGAACACGGTGAGCGCGTCGCTGCTCGCCTTCAACGACGAAGATTCCGTGTATCGCAACGTCACGCGCCGCATCGCGCGGCGCTCGCACCACCTGCCGCCCGACGTCGCGCCGGGGATCGTGTTCGTCGAGTTCGACGGGCTCGCCTACGAGACGCTGGCGCGCGCGATGAACGACGGCTTCGTGCCCACGCTGGCGTCGTGGGTCCACGGTGGCTCGCACCGCGTGTCGCGCTGGGACTGCGGGCTGCCGTCGCAGACGTCGTCGAGCCAGGCCGGGATTCTGTTCGGCAACAACTTCGACATCCCGGGGTTTCGCTGGTACGAGAAGGAGACCGGCAAGATGGTGGTGTCGAACGCTCCTTCCGACGCGGCGCTCATCGAGCAGCGCGTGTCGCGCGGCGCGGGACTGTTGCGGCTCGACGGCTTGAGCGTGTGCAACATGTTCACCGGGGACGCCGAAAAGAGCGTCGCGACCATCAGCACCTTTTCGTCGCCCGCGCGCCAGGTGCGCAAGACGTCTTCGCTGTACTTCTCCTTCTACGTCAGCCCCTACAACTTCACGCGCGCGCTGGTGCTGATGGTGCGCGAAATCGCGATCGAGCGCTGGGAGTCGTTCCGGCAGCACGCGCGGAATGTGCGCCCGCGCGTGTCGCGCGGCGGGAGCTTTCCGTTCTTGCGCGCGATGTCGACGGTGGCGCAGCGCGAGCTCGGCACGTACACGCTGATGCGCGAGATGTTCGCGGGTGTACCGAGCGCGTACATCACCTACGTCGGCTACGACGTCGTCGCGCACCACGCCGGCCCCGAGCGGCACGACGCGCTCCGCATCCTGCGCGACATCGACCGCCGCGTCGCCACGCTCGAGCGCGCGGCGAAGTCGTCGCCGCGGCCGTACCGCTTCGTGGTGCTCTCCGACCACGGGCAGACGCCGAGCACGCCGTTCCGGCACCGCCACGGCCGCACGCTCGACCAAGTCGTGCGCGCGCTGGTGGGCGAGACGCGCACCGTGCGGGCGTCGACCCTCGACACCGAAGGCTGGGGCCACCTCAATGCGCTCCTCACCGAAGCCATCTACCACGACCGCCCCGCCGGCCGCGCCGCGCGCCACCTCCTGCGCAAGCGCACGCGCGAAGGCGTCGTCGAGCTCGGCGACCGCAAGCGCGAGAGCACGGAAGGCGACGTGGTCGTGTGCGCGTCGGGCAACCTCGGGCTCATCTACTTCACCGACATGACCGATCGTCTGACGCTGGAAGCAATCGCGGTCGACCACGCCGGATTGATCGAAGGGCTCATCGCGCACGACGGCGTCGGCTTCGTGATGGTGCGGTCGGGATTGCACGGCGCGGTGGTGATGGGACGCGACGGCGTCCACTACTTGGACGAGAACCGCGTGGAAGGAAGCGACCCGCTCGCCGATTACGGCCCGCACGCCGCGTCGCAGCTCGCGCGCCTCGACGCGTTCCCGCACTGCGGCGACCTGGTCGTGAACGGGCGCTACCACCCCGACGTCGACGAAGTCGAGAGCTTCGAAGAAATGGTGGGCGCGCACGGCGGCTTGGGCGGCGCGCAGACGCACGGCTTCCTCATGGTTCCGTCGACGTGGGCGATGCCCAAGGACGAAATCGCGAACGCGGAAGACCTCCACCAATTGTTCGTGCGCTGGCGCGACGCGCTCGCGCAGGGTGTGGACCCGTCGACCGCGCGCGTGGACTCGCTGCGATCGATGCCGTATAGTTGACGACATGCCGCGCACCCCTGCTTCCGACGCCAACCGCGAGCGCGATTCGCTGCGCCGCCAGCTCGACGCCATGCGCGCCGAGCTCGAAGAGTTCCGCGCCGCCCAATCGCACCTGCGCGACACCGAGCAGCGCCTGCGCCAACTGGTCGAGCAGGCGCCCATCGTGGTGTTCGGCGTCGACCGCGACGGCGTTTTCACGCTGTCGGAAGGCCACGGACTCGCGGCCCTCGGGCTCAAGCCCGGGCAAGTGGTCGGCCAGTCGGCGTACGAGATCTACCGCGACACGCCGCGCATCGTCGACAACGTGCGACGCTGCCTGGCGGGCGAGTCGATCAACGAAGTCGTGAAGGTCGGCGACCTCGTGTTCGAGTCGATCTACACCCCGCGGCGCGACGAGCACGGGTTCGTGGCGGGCGTGTCGGGCGTGGCGTGGAACGTGACCGAGCGCGTGCGCGCGGAGGAAGCGGCGCAAGTGCTAGAGATGCAGCTCTTGCAAGCGCAGAAGATCGAGACCATCGGGACGCTGGCGGGCGGCATCGCGCACGACTTCAACAACATCCTGTCGCCCATCATCGGCTACACCGAGATCGCGATGGACCAGCTCGAGAAGAGCCATCCCGCGCGCGCGGACATGGAGCAGGTCTTGAGCGCGGCGCAACGCGCGAAGGAACTCGTGCGGCAGATCTTGATCTTCGCCAAGGGCGGCGGCGAGGAACGCAAGCCGGTTCAGCTGCACTTGGTCGTGCAGGAGGCGCTGCGACTGATTCGCTCCACGATGCCGTCGACCATCGAGATCTCGCAGCGCGTCGCCGCGCGCGGCGACGAAGTGGTGGCGGACGCGGCGCAGATGCACCAAGTCATCATGAACTTGTGCACCAACGCGGCCCACGCCATGCGTGACACGGGCGGCGTGCTGCGCGTCGAGCTGGCGCGCGAGGCAATCGACGAAGCGACCGCGGCGCGCGTCCCCGGCCTCAAGCCGGGGGCGTACGTGGTGTTGAAAGTGCGCGACGAAGGCATCGGCATGGACGAGGCGACCAAGGCGCGCGCGTTCGAGCCGTTCTTCACCACCAAGAAATCGGGCGAAGGAACCGGGCTCGGGCTCGCGGTCGTGCACGGAATCGTGCGCAGCCACGGGGGCGCGATTGCGGTCGAGAGCACGCCGGGCAAGGGGTCGACGTTCTTCGTTTATCTCCCGAGCGCGCCCGCGCTCGCGAAGCAAACCAGCGACGACGGCAAGACGAAGCCGCAGGGTCACGGCGAGCACGTGCTGGTGGTCGACGACGAACCCGACGTCGCCCACTTGTTGGAGCGGATTCTGGTCTCGCGCGGCTATCGCGTCAGCGTGTTCACGTCGAGCCAGGAAGCGCTGGCCGCGTTCCAGAACGCGCCCGCGACGTTCCAAGCCGTCGTCACCGACCACACCATGCCGCGGCTGACCGGCGTCGAGCTGGCGCGCCAATTGAAACTCGTACGCCCGAACGTGCCCGTCATTCTCACCACCGGTTACGGCGAACAACTCGCGTCGACGCCCGCCGCGTCTGCCGTCGACGCCGTCGCACCGAAACCGGTCGACGCCGCCAAGCTCGCGCACGAGCTCCGTCGCCTGCTCGCGCGCGCGTAGGGGTTACTTCTTCAGCGCGGCCACGATTTCGTCGTTCGACGGAAACCGTCCCGTCTTCTTCTTCGAAAATACCAGCGTTTCGCCCCTCTTGATCTCGAAGGCTCCGCCCTTGCCCTTGATGAGCTCGATCACGATGCCGGGAAACGCTTTCTCCAGCGCGGCCTTCAAACTGAAGGCCTGGGGACTGTAGTCTCAAGGAATGCAGTACTCGATCGAGACGTGCACGCAACACCTCCTTGCATACGAGGAGGCGCGAAGGCCTTCGCGCCCCACCGTTTCGCAGCATACGAAGCCTGCGTTTGCGCGTCAATCGGGGCGCGCGCTACAATGTCTAACTCCATGAGTCATTCGCGGCGCTCCAATGTTCTACTCGCGTTGGCGACGGTCGCGGGCCTGGTGCTCGCGGCCGAGATCGTGCTGCGCGTAGCGGCGCCGGTCGCCGACCCGACGCGCTCCACGGCGCAGCACGTGAGCGAACAGAATCCCTACATCCGCTTCGAGTACCCGCGCGGGTACGCCGCCGCCACCGAAGTCGAACCGGGGCTCCCCGGCATGGAGGGGCGCCACTTCTTCACCACGAACTCCTACGGGTTTCGCGGCGACTCGCTCATCGTCCCGAAGCCGCCGCGCGAGTACCGCGTCTTCGTCGTGGGTGGGAGCACCGCCGAGTGCTTCTACCTCGACGACGCCGACGACCTCGCGCGCGTCGCGCAGAACGCACTCGCAGCCGACACGACCCGCGTCGTGAAGGTGTACAACGTCGGTTTGTCGGGGACCGCGAGCGACGACCACGTCGCCATGATCGCGCAGCGGCTCGTGCACCTCGAGCCCGACGCGATCGTGATCATGGCCGGCGTCAACGATCTGCGGCGATCGATCCAGGGCTTCGACTACTTGCACTACGCGCGCGAAGGCGTCGCGACGCCGCCGTTCTACCGCCGCCTTCTCTTGCACTCGCAGATCGGCCGCCGCGTGGTTTACTTCAAGCGCCGCGTCGACCCCGACCCCGACCGCGTGCTGGAAGCACGCACGCTGAAAAGCGACTACGCGCGCAAGGTCGCGCTCCAGCAGGCGTCCCCGCCCGCGCACGAACCCGTGCGCGTCGACACGACTAGTTATCGCACCAACCTGCGCACCATGGCCGGCATCGCACGCACGAACGGCTTCGCGCTCGTCTTCGTGACGCACCCGAGCTCGTGGAATTCACAGGTCGATCCGTCGATCCGCGCGCACCACTGGATGTGCACGTACGACGGCGTCGTGTATCCCGAGGATCAAATGGACGCCGCGCTCGAGCGGCTCAACGACGTCATGCGCGCGGTCGCGGCGGAGGACGCCGTGCCGCTGTACGACCTCGCGCGTGCGATACCGAAGTCGTCGGAGTATTTCTACGACGATTGTCACTTCAATCGCAACGGCGCGCGCACGGCGGGCGACGGCATCGCGCAATTCGTAATTACGAACGTGCTCGCGCGCGCCGAAGGAGGACGCCAGTGAGCGGACCCGCGTGGCCGTGGTACGTCGCCGGTCCCATCATTGGACTGATGGTGCCGCTGGTGATGCTGGCTGGCAACAAGCGCTGGGGAATGTCGTCATCGTTTCGACACCTATGCGCAATCGCGTCGCCGGTCAAGCCGGCCTCGCTTCGCTTCGACGCGAAGCGGGATTCGTGGAATCTCCTATTCGTCGCGGGCGCGGTGATGGGCGGATTCATCGCGGCGCATTGGATTCCGAACGCCGACGTGCCGGCGATCAACCCGAACACGGTCGCGGACATTCGGGCGCTCGGCTTCGACCCGCCGCGCGGACTGGTTCCGGCCGAAGCGATCGCGTTCTCGCAGCTCGCGACGCTGCGCGGCTTCCTGATGGTGGTGGTCGGCGGGTTCCTGGTCGGCTTCGGGACCCGTTACGCGAACGGGTGCACGTCGGGGCATTCGATCACCGGGCTCGCGCTGCGCGAGTGGACATCGCTGGTCGCGACCATCGCGTTCTTCGCCGGCGGACTCGTCATGACGCACGTGATCTTCGCGTGGATCTT
>CAZLLI010000007.1:34736-57494 GCA_964560355.1 uncultured bacterium
CTGTGGATCGGCGGCTTCTTGTTCGGCCTGGGCTGGGCGCTGACCGGCGCCTGCCCGGGCCCGCTTTGGGTCCACGTGGGCGCCGGTACCGAAGTGATGCTCATTGCGATTGGGTCGGCCCTCCTGGGTGTCCTTACTTACGCCTACCTCGACCCTAAACTTCCTCGTTGATAGCGGCGCGTCCCCGGCGCCGTTTGGAACTCCTCTTGCTCGAATGACGCGGGCGGCCGCCCGCCCGCGGCCGTCGGGAGGAGATCTCGATGCTTCCACGCCCCGCTACTATGGTCACCGGCGTCGTCGTCGCGTTCGCGCTGGCGGGCGTCGTTCGGTTGTCGAGCCGAATGGAGAGCGACCCCTCGCGCGACGGCTACGACCGCGCGGACATGGCGAACGACCCCTATGTGGACGAGCGCGGCGCCTCGCGCGACGACCACGACGCGCCCCGCATCGACAGCGGGCGCTACCAGCACGAGATCGAAGTCCTCGAATCGACGCTGTACCAATCGAACGCCCCGACCATCGAAGACTTCATGGCCATCTCGAGCGCCTTCCGCGACGTGAGCTTCGCCGTCGCGGAGCGCGAGCTCAACGGGCGCACGCGCGAGGTCGCGGAGGATCTCGCTATGTTGTCGGCGCAAGCGGACGTGGGCGAAAGCGGCTTCGTACTCCCCGACGTCGCGCAGCTGCGCTCGAATTGGGAATCGCTGCGCTCGCAGCGCTTCGTCGACGCGGACTGGTTCCATCAAACGGCGCCTGAGCTCGGCGAAACACAGGCAAGTGCGATTGGCACCGTGGATCCAGCCATTGTCGCCGACCTCACTCGCTCGATCGACGAGATCGATGCGCTTGCGGAAGAGGGCCGTCGGTCGTGTAAGGAGTTGGGCGAGCCGTTCTGGGATCCCGCGCGGCCGGGGGTCGACGGAGACGAGCACATCGAGAAGTGGAGCCACTTCGGGCGCGAATGGGACGACGACGTGAGCCGGGCGGCGTCGCACATGCCGTCGCCGCCGGCGTGGGGTACGGACGCCGAGGTCATGCAGGCCTACCAAGACGTCACGAGCGCGGTCCTCGCGCTACGCTACGTCACCATGGGAAACGGGAGCTGGCCGGTGCCGTTCGAAACCGAATGGAACGCGCGTTTCGACGAAGCCAAGCGTCTACTCGAGGACGCCCGCGCGCGGCTCGCGTCGCGTTAAGCAACCGCTGATCGCCGCTAATTCACGCGACAACACGCGCATCGAGCGTGATAGGTAAAGCATTACCACGCCTCCCCTGAAGAAACCGCGTTGTGGCGCAAACAGTTAGCACGTCGGGACGGGGGCCGGTGTGGAAAACGCGCTGTGAATTCCGGTTTCTCATCCCATAACCCATTGCCTAGCAATAGCTAAACCGCCGAGTGCACCTCCCTCGACTTATACACACATTGTTCCCAGAGTGTGGAAAAGCGGCTTCGGGGTTAGGCAGGAACCGGTGTACGCAAAACGCCCCCGGAGTCGATGACTCCGAGGGCGTTGAATCGGTCGGCGCTAATCAGTTCGACTAGCGAATGACGCCGACGGGCTCCGGACGCTTCTCGTCCTTACGCGCCCAGTTGTCCTTGCTGTGATCCGCGTTGTCGCGGTTCGGCGATGCGGTGCTGCTCGCAGCGGTCGCACCCATCTTGCAGTTGCCTTCGAAGAACACGCCTTCGTCGATCACCAACCGCGCCGTCTGGATGTCACCCTCGACGTGCGAACCGGTTTGGAGCTCGATCTTGTTCGACGCGCTGACGTTACCGATCAGCTTGCCGCCGATCACGGCGTTCTTCACTTTGACGTCGGCCTTGACGACGCCCGACTTACCAATGATGAGCGTGTCTGGGCAAGAGATCGACCCCTCGAACGTGCCGTCGATACGAATCGTACCCTGCAGCTCGATGTCGCCCTTGATCTTGCACCCTTGGCCCAACATCGAGTTCAACGTCGACTGACCGGTGGTGATTTCCGCGTCTTTACCAAACATGACTTTCGCCTCCTCGTTCGACTGAGTCGTCTTGATGCCGGATTTCAACATGATGCCGGTCCCCCGTCGTGTGAGCGTTCTAACAGTCGAGTTAGTTCAACAGGTACTTCCGCGGGTCGACCGGAACGCCATTCTCACGGACCTCGAAGTGCACATGGGGGGCCGTACTTTTGCCGGTACTCCCTACGAAGGCGATCGTCTTACCACGGGTCACCCGGTCACCGATGTTTACCAGATTGCGGGAGTTGTGTCCATATACGGACCGAATCCCGTACCCGTGATCGACTTCTACCATCCACCCATAGACGTCGTCGTATGCACTCGCTTCGACGACCCCATCCGCCGCCGCCACCACCGGCGTGTTACGTGCGGCAGCAATATCCATACCCGGGTGATAGTCAGGACTTTTTTCTCCGCCGGTGACGGAGAATTCCCTTGTGACGTAGCCCTTTACCGGCCACATCGACGGCATCGAGTCGAGCATGAGTCGTTGCTCATCCGGCCCCACACCGCCTTCCTCTTCTTCGCTCGGGATGGCTGGAGTCTTGGCAACCGGTGAGAGGCTAGCCACCAGCGCGCTGTCCTCGGGTGAGAGCGGAACCCCGAGCATTCCCTTGAATTGCAATCCCAGCGCTTGCATCCGGAGAAGTTCGACCTTGAGCGAATCGACCTGCAGGAGCTCGGCCCTCATGCGCTCGTTCTCGCGCCCCAGCTGGAGCGACTTGTTCGCCGCGGTCGCTATGCGCCCGTATGTAATGACGAACGCGAGCCCCGAGATGAGCGAGACTCCCGCCAGGATGGCGAACAAGAGCGCGATCCGGTACGAAACGCGGAGATTCCACGTGGTCCGGTGGTCGTGCGGGACGATGATGACGGAGAATTCTTTCGCCATCGATCGCTCGCGACGCGTTAGCGCGGAAGCGGCACGCGCATCAGATTCGCGAGCCGCTCGAAGTCGTCGTAGCTATAGAACTCGATTTGGATGCGACCCTTGCCGCCGCGTTTCTCGTCGATCGCGACGCGCGTGCCCAAGTATTGCGCGAACGCCTTCTCGAGATCCGCGAGATACGCCGGCTTCTCTTTGTGACGACGCGCGAGGTTGTTCTTCTTCACGCGCGTGAGTCCCACCTCGGCCTCGACTTGGCGCACGCTCAAGTTTTGCTCCGCGATGCGGCGCGCAAGTGCGAGCTGCTCCTTCTGCGTGGGCAGCGAGAGCAGCGCGCGTGCGTGACCGCCGGTGAGCGTTCCGTCCTCCACCATGCGCTGGACGTCCTCGGGGAGGTTGAGCAAGCGCAGCGTGTTGGCGACCGAGCTGCGATCCTTGCCCACCATGCCCGCGACGTCGGCCTGGGACAACCCGAACTCCGAGATCAAGCGTCGAAATGCGTGCGCCTCTTCGATCGCGTTCAGGTTCTCGCGCTGGATGTTCTCCACGATCGCGAGCCGAAGCGCGTCGGCGTCGCGGACGTCGCGCACGACCACGGGAATGGTCGGGACGCCGGCCAGTCGCGCCGCCTGCAGGCGCCGTTCGCCCATGATGAGCTCGTACTTGGCGCCCTTGCGGCGCACCACCACGGGCTGCAGGACGCCGTCGGTGCGGATGCTCTCCGCCAGTTCCTTGAGGCGCTCGTCGTCGAAGCGCTTGCGCGGCTGGAAGGGATTCGCGTCGACCGCGTCGGTAGGAACATCCACCACGCGCTCGCCGGGTTGCGGCTGTTCGATCGTCGCCGCGCCGGGAATCAATGCCTCGAGACCTCGACCCAGAACTTTCCTAGTGGACATCGCCGATCACCTCTCGCGCCAGGTCGAGGTAACTCCTCGCGCCTTGGCACTGAACGTCGTACAGAATGATGGGTTTGCCGAAGCTCGGCGACTCGCTCAACTTGACGTTGCGCGGAATCACCGTCTTGTAGACTTTGTTGCCGAAGTAATTCATCGCTTCTTGCGCGACTTGGCTCGCCAAGTTCAACCGCTTGTCGTACATCGTGAGCAGTACGCCTTCGATGGCGAGGTTCGGATTGAGCGACGCCTGCACCATCTTCACCGTCGACAACAATTGCGTGAGTCCTTCCAGCGCGTAGTACTCGCACTGCAGCGGAATCAGGAGCGAGTCGGCCGCGGTCAGCGTGTTGACGGTGAGAAAACCCAAGCTCGGCGGACAATCGACCACGATGTAGTCGTACTCGTCTCTAATATGGGAGAGCGCGCGCTTGAGTCGAAACTCGCGCCGCGGCTCCGCGACCAATTCGACCTCGGCGCCCGCCAGCGACGGACTCGCGGGCAGCACGTGCAAGAACGGCATCGGCGATTCGAGGATGGCGTCGAGCACGAGGTTGTCGTCGAACAACACCTCATAGATGGTGTGCTCGACGAGCTTCTTGTCGATGCCGACGCCGGAGACCGCGTTGGCTTGCGGATCCATGTCGACGAGGAGCGTCTTGCGCTCCGCGGCCGCGAGACTCGCGCACAAATTGACCGCGGTCGTGGTCTTGCCGACGCCGCCTTTCTGATTCGCGATTGCGATGATGCGTCCCATTATCTTTTCTCGCCTCACGGCACGACGCACGTCGACGTCGTCACCAACGGATTCTCGTTCGACCACGGGTTCGCGACCACGCGCGTGGTGATCGCCCCCGAGTCGAGTGAATCGTGAATCATCGCGTCGATGGTGGCCAAGTTTCCGACCGGAGCGCCCCAGAAGTTGCACTCGGCATGGATCTCCGCGACGCTTACTCCTTGGGGGAACGGGCCGAACAACCAAATGTGATTGAGACCGCTCGTGCTTCCGGAGCCGTTGCCGAAGAATCGGTTGTAGTGAATGCTCGGGAACACGGCGCGATCGAGAGTGATACCGTGCTCGATATTGAACTCGATGTTGTTGTACTCGATGCTGATCGGAACTTCTTGAAGCTGATCGTCGATATTGAACGCCAATCCAGTTCGGCCGTTGAGTCTGATGTCGCATCCAGCGATCACGACCGAATCGGGGAGGAATGTCGAAGACGGCCCGCCGATCGCGACCCCGTCCAGCGCGCCGTCGCTCACTTCCGTATTTTCGAGAATCAGGACGGCGCCCCCCTCGTGGAGCACGCCATTCGTTCCACTGCAGTGAATCTCGCTGTTGCGAATGGTGGCGGATCCGAGGTCGCGCAGTCGCACCGAGTACTGCCCGTACCATAAGTCGACGTAGTCCATCTCGAGGTGTCCGTTGACGGGAAAGTCGGTGTACACCTTGATGCCTTCCCACCATCCGCGATCGTCTCCACACGTCAGGTTACGCAAATTGGGACGAATCACGATTCGATCCGATGAATTGCCGACGGCGACGAGGGTGTCGGTCACGTCGATGGTGGAGCCGATGGTCTCGAGCAAGAGCTCGACGCCGGGTTCTATTACTGTCGTCCCGCTGTTGACCGACAAGACGGGCGTACCCGTCAGGGTGACAATGTAGGGCGATTGGCTCTTGTAGAACCTCGCGGGTGCCGTGTTCCCGGAGAACGGCCAGCCGACCTTGATCTCGGAAACGACCTGCGACGATGCGGCTCCATCGGTCACGTCGACGGTGACCGTGTCGATGCCGACCGTATTGACGGGCGTCCAACGAACCTGAGTGTTGGCGGTATTGAGGGAGGCGATGGTGCCGCGAGTGACCGACCAAGTGACCGTCACGGGGTCGCCGTCGATGTCGTTCACCGTCACAGAAAGATTAACCGGGACGTTTCTTACAACCCCGATCTTGTTGAATTGCAGCGAGACCGTCGGCTTGTGATTGACGGGCTCGACTCCACCGCCGCCGTCGCCGCTCGAACACGACGCCACCACGGCCGACAAGATTGCGAGGCATCCCAGCCAGCGAGCCCGAATCATACTTAAATCCTTTCTTAACAGCAGATTACGCCGAAATAGTGGGGGCGTCGAAGCGAAGAATAACTGCGCCTCGCACCCAAGTTCAAGCGGTTTGTGCGGAGGAATGTGGTGACGCGACACGTTTCACGTGGAAAAGCGCACCGCGCGTTCCACGTGGAACATCCTGCCTACTTCATCTCGTGCATCGTCGGTTTGGGAGTCGAGTACCGATCCGGGTCCTGGTCGAACTGAGCCGCGGTTTGTTCGGAGGCGAAGTAGAAGAGTCGGCCGGCGGCGTCTCGAGACGCCGACCACTTGTCGGGCTGGAACCGAACCAGCGAGACCGGGTCCGTGACCTTCCCGGTGTAGTCGAACGGCGAGCGCTCGAACTGTTCCTTCGCCGCGTCGCTCGAGAAGTAATAGACCTCATGGTTGACAAAGGCGCGGTGCTGGGGATCGAGGATCGCCCAGGCCGTGGTATCGACCACGCAATGCAGCTGGATGTGGAAGTCGTTGAGATAGGGTTCGGGACCTTGCACGAAGGTCGCTGCGCACGGTGATCAGCAGAAGCCGATCGGCTGCCCATTGACGTAGACGGGCGGCATCTTGCTGTTGAGCCGCACCTTGCGAACAGCGCAGCGATCGTTCAAGGAAACCAATCCGGTCTCCGTGTAGCGGAGCTTCGGAAACGAGTCCTCGGGCTGAATGTACTCGCCGAAGACCTGATGCTCGATTTTCGGCTCTTTGTGGCTCGAACACGCCAACGCGGCCGCGGCGGCAACGACGGCGAGCGCTTGTTGTGTCCTCACGATAGCCTCCAAATGGCGCAAAGGCCTCTAGCGGTGTACCGCGAAGTGGCGGTCTTGTTCCTGGCGAAGTTTGTCGCACAAGCGTCCCGAAGGGAAGACGACGTCGTCGAGACGAAGGGCTTGGTCCTTCGGAATGTCGCGCTTGAGCTTGCATCCCTCCGAAAGCCCCATCGGAAGAAGCGTATCGCGTCGAACCACGTCGGCGTTGTCGATCGTCCCGTAGGTCATGAATCCGCCGATGCCGTCGAGCGTCTCGCCGGTCGCGAGATCCTTCTTCGCGACCGTGAGAACGTCGCATACGGGCGCCCCGATGGGGGCTACGGTGGCGTCGCCGAAGAGGCCGGCGCGCGCCACCGTGTCGACGATCTGCACGTGCGGCAGGTGATAGGGCGTGTAGAACACGTAGTAGGGACCGTCGCCCATCTTGAAGTAGTTCATGTACTGCTGCTTGATCGGATTCTCGGTGTACGCGACGACCCACGCGCCGGTGTGAGGCTCGGCGCCCAACAGATAGTCGACGAGCCCGTGGGACTGCAGCTGTTCCACGGGAAACGCGCCGATCGCTTCCTTCACGTGCGCGCACTTGGGACCGTACATGCCTCGCTTACCAACGTGGAACCCTGTGGAATTACACAAGATAGTGCATTCCATAGAGAGCTTCGTGCCGTCCGCGAAGGACGTGATCATGCGCGGCTTCTGGTGGTACTTCTCGGCGAACGCCTTCTGTGTATCCGGCGTGCGATACGGATCGATCATCCCTTTGAGGTTTCCCGCTGCCACGGCCCGATAGCCAACCCCGTTGACGAAACGCACCAGGTTCATCGCGACGCCGGGCTCATCGCCGTCGGTATTGGTGACGACGACGCCGGCGCGATCGGCGTGAACCTTCAGAATCGGCCCGATGGTCGCGTCCATCTCGGCATTCATCAGCACGAGATGCTTCTTGTGGCGAATCGCTTCCATGGCGACATGCGAGCCGAACTCGATCTCGCCCGTGGACTCGATAAGCACATCGATGCCGTCCGCTTGGCAGAGGAGCATGGCGTCATCGGTAATGGCGGGCTTCTTCGACGCGATAGCGGACTCGAGATCGCGCACATTGGAGACGGTTTGTGGCTCTGCGACGCCACATTGCGTGTACGCGCGGGCCGCGTCGGCGATCGTTCGGTTGGATACCGCGACGAGCTGCATGCCGCGCAGCGGCGTGAGGAAATGCATCGCGATGCCGCGGCCCATGTAGCCCGCGCCGATCAAACCAACGCGCAGCGGCCGGCCTTCGGCGTTTCGCTTCGCGAGGGCGGTGTCGACCAGAATCATGCGAGTCCTTTCGTTGAAGCTAACGCGCGAAATCGGGCCAGCGGCGATCGGCGTCGGAGATGCACGTGACCGGTAGCGGCCACGCGATCGCGAACGCGGGATCGTCGTATCGAACTCCCGTAGCTGATTGTGGCATATAGAGTTGCGACGTTAGATAGCTGAGCTCCGTGGCATCTTCGAGGGTCTGATAGCCGTGCGCGCAACCGACCGGGATGTAGATCATGCGATGGTTCTCGGCGCTGAGCTCGACCGCCACCCATTCGCGAAACGTCGGCGACGTGGGCCGAAGATCCAACGCGACGTCGATTACCGAACCGCGCGTGCATCGCACGATCTTCGTCTCCGCGTGCGGTTCACGCTGGAAGTGCATGCCGCGCAACGTCCCCTCGAGGTGGTTGTAACCGATGTTGTGCTGCGGGAATTCGTCCTCGAGCCCGCGTTCCTTGAGCTCCTCGCGCGCGAAAATGCGCGCGAAGAAACCGCGCGCGTCTTCCTTCCGCTCAAGCTCGAGCACGAAGACGCCAGGGATCTTGGTTTCGATGAATTGCATGGGTCGATCCGGCCGCGGACGCGGCGCCGGATCGACTTATACACGGTTTCGGTATAGCGCGTATCGACCAAATTGCGCGCGCACGTCGTCTTCGAGCACGAGGCGGGCGCCGCAGCGGTCGGCCGCGGCGACATCGTCCGGGAGTGTGGTGGCGAAGAGGCCGTTCGGCGCGAGGAGTTCTTCGATCTGGGGAGCCGTCCGCGCGGGTTCGCCCACCGCCATCGTAGCCACGACGTCGAAGCGACCGCGATATCGTGCGTCGCGCGATGCGTCGCGCGCGTCGGCGGCGACGACGTCGAGGTTGGGGAGCGAGAGAAGACGCGCGGTTCGTTCGACGAAGAGCGCTTTCTTTTCGCGGCGCTCTATCAGAGTCAAGTCCCAGCTGGGATGCAGCAAGCGCCACACGACGCCGGGAAAGCCCGCACCCGAACCCACGTCAGCGACGCGAACGGCATCGCGCAGCAGCGCGCGCGCGACGACATCGCCGAATTCGGCGCTTTCGAGCACCAGGCGCCCGCACGCCGCGACCGGATCCTTCTTCGAAACCAACGCGACCTCGTCGTTCCAACGCAGGATCTCCTGGAGGAAACGGCGCGTGGGCTCGATGGGAAGCGAAGGGAAGTGGCGGGCGGCGTCAGCGAGAACGGATTCGAGCTCGGACATTGTCAACTTTTGATTGTCAACTTACGGACGATCGCCGTGCCCGCTCAACAAATACCGCGAGGATCGACAAGTCCGACGCGCGCACGCCCGCGATGCGCGAGGCCTGCCCGAGCGTCTCGGGTCGCTTGATTCGAAGCTTCTCGCGCGCTTCCTTGCTCAACCCGACCAGCGTCTCGAAGGCGAAGTCCGCGGGGATCCGGCGCGCCTCCAAGTCGGCAAGCGCCTGGACGTCGCGCGCCTGACGGTCGATGTAGCCTTCGTACTTCACGCGGCACTCGACCGCTTCGTCGAGCGACGGCGGGCAGTCGAGGTCGGCGAGCTCGCGCACGTGCGCCATGCGAACGCCGGGGCGGCGAAGCACTTCGCGCAGGGTCGCGCCGTGTCGAACCGGTTCCAGCTCCCACTCCGCGAAGCGGGCGGTGCCTTCGCGGGCTGGAAAGCCGGTGCGATCGAGCGTCGCCACCACGGCGCCGACGCGCTCCACGCGCGCGCGAACCGCGTCCAGCGCCTGCGCCGGTATCAGCCCGAAGCGGGACCCGGTCGCCATCAGGCGTTCATCCGCGTTGTCCTGCCGAAGTACCAGCCGGAATTCCGCGCGGCTCGTGAACATGCGATAGGGCTCGTCGATCTCTTTGGTGGTGAGGTCGTCGATCATGACGCCGATGTAGGCCTCGTCGCGCCGGGGCACGAACGGCTCCTCGCCGCGAAGCTTCAACACCGCGTTGACGCCGGCGACGAAGCCCTGCGCCGCCGCTTCCTCGTACCCCGAGGTCCCATTGACCTGGCCGGCGAAGTACAACCGCGCGACCGCCTTCGACTCCATCGTGCGAAGGAGCTGGTCAGGCGGAAAGAAGTCGTACTCGACCGCGTAGCCCGGCCGCGCCATGCGCGCGGTCTCGAGCCCCGGAATAGACGAGAGGATCTCGAGCTGCACGTCGACCGGCAGGCTCGTCGAGATGCCATTCAAGTAGAGCTCCGGGTGATCGAGGCCTTCGGGCTCGATGAAGACCTGGTGGCGCTCCTTGTCGGCGAAGCGAACGACCTTGTCCTCGATCGACGGACAGTAGCGTGGGCCGATGCCTTCGATGACGCCGCCATACAAAGGCGACCTGGAAAGGTTGCGACGAATCACGTCGTGCGTGGCGGCCGATGTGTAGGTGAGGTGACACGGCACCTGCGGGAGCTCGATTCGTTGCGTCCTGAACGAAAACGGAGAGGGCGGGTCGTCGCCGGGCTGGGGATCGATTTTCGATAGGTCGACGCTATCCCGAAAGACGCGCGGCGGCGTGCCCGTCTTGAGTCGACCCATGCGGAGCCCAAGCGACTGCAGGCTCTGCGAGAGATTCGACGCCGGCGGTTCGCCTTCGCGGCCGCCGTCGGTGCGGCGATCGCCGGTGTGCATGAGTCCTCGTAGGAAGGTGCCGGTCGTGAGCACGCAGGCGCTTGCGTTGACAATGTCACCGCTCGCGAACCGAACACCGACGAACTCGCCATGGTTGACAATCAGCTCGACGACTTCGCCCTCCGCGATTTCGAGGAAAGGTTGACAATCGAGCGTCTCCCGCATGATCCGGCTGTAGATCACTTTGTCAACTTGAGCACGCGGCGACCACACCGCCGGACCCTTCGCACGGTTGAGCATGCGAAACTGGATGCCGGCGCGATCGGTCGCGCGGCCCATTTCGCCGCCGAGAGCGTCGAGCTCCTTGACCAGATGGCCCTTCGCCAATCCGCCGACGGCGGGATTACAGGGCATATGCCCGATACGATCGCGCCGCAACGTCGATAGGAGCGTGCGCAATCCCATGCGTGCCGACGCCAGCGCGGCCTCACAGCCCGCGTGTCCGCCCCCGATCACGATGATGTCGTAGCGTCGATCCATGAAATGTTGACAATCGCTAGGTTGACTATCGAACCCGAACAAAAGTTGACAATCACTTGCCGATGCAGAACCGCGAGAAAATCGCGTCGAGGAGGCCGTCGTGGTAACGACGACCCGTCGCCTCCTCATATAGTGAGAGCACGTCGCGCGCCTGGGCGGCCAGCAACTCCAGCGGCTCTCGCGCTTCGACCGCGCTTCCCAGCCCGTCGAGCCGCGAGCGCGCGTCGGCGAGGAGCGTCACCAGACGGGCGTTCAGGATCGTGCGGTCGCGGGCCGAACGCGCGAGCTCGTCGGAACCCGCCAGGCGCACGAGCGCCGCGCGAATCTCTCCGACCCCCTCGCCGGTGACCGCGGAGGCACGCACCTCCGCGACCCCCGCTCGCAGCGACGACGTCGCGCGCCCACGATCCGACTTGTTTAGTACCACAAGCGCGCGCGACGCGTCGAGCCGCGCCAGCCCCGCTCGGGTCTCGGCGCCCGCGAGCGCGTCCGCGAGCGACCCGTCGACCACGAACAGCACCACGTCGGCGTTGTGCGCCGCGTCGAGCGCGCGGTCGACGCCGATCGCTTCGACGCGGTCGGACGTGTGCGCGCGCAACCCCGCCGTGTCGTGCAGCACGAACGGAATCCCCTGCATCACGATCGTCTCGCGCAGCACGTCGCGCGTCGTCCCCGGAATTTCGGTGACGATGGCGTGCGCCTCGCCGACCAGCCGGTTGAAGAGACTGCTCTTGCCGGCGTTCACCGGCCCCGCGATGACGACGCGATAGCCTTCCCGCAGCGGGCGCGAGAGCGGCGCCGTCGCGAGCAAGTCGTCGAGCTCGGCGCGTTGCGTCGTGATGGTTGCGAGCGCGGCGGGCACGTCGAGCGCGTCGATGCCCTCTTCGATGAAGTCGATGTTGGCTTCGATTACCGCGAGCAGCGACACCATCGCGTCGGCGAGCGCGTCGATCCGCCGCGAGAGCGCGCCGCGCAACTGCCGTTCGGCGACGACGCGCTGCACTTCGGTGCGCGCGTGAATCAGGTCGGCGACGGCTTCGGCTTGGATGAGATCCATCTTGCCGTTCAGGAATGCGCGCTGCGTGAACTCACCCGGCTGCGCGGGCCGCGCGCCGAGAGCGAACAACGTCTCCAGCACGCGCGCGACCACTGCGGCGCCGCCGTGGCAGCTCACTTCCACCACGTCTTCGCCCGTGTACGACTCCGGCGCGCGCATCACCGCGGCCATCACTTCGTCGACACGCTCGCCGTTCGCGTCGACGAAGCCCCCGTGATACAAGCGCCGGTGCTCCCACTCCGAATCGAATCGCGCGCCCGCCGTCGTGCGCAGAACCCGCGCGAGCAGCTCGAGCGCGCGCGGTCCCGACGCGCGCACGACCGCCAGCCCCGCCTCGCCGGGCGGCGTCGAAAGAGCCGCAATGGTGTCGAAGGAGTGATTCATGGTGCGAAGAAGTCTAGCACTACGCGAGCAGTCGAGGGCGCCGCCCTCGATGAGTTAGTCGCGCGGGAGGTCGTCGGTGGCGGACGTCTTCGGCGAGATGACCACCTTGCGCAGGAGCCCGTCGCCGATCGTGTACGTCGTCACGTCGTCGAACTCCGCCACCGCGAGGTGGATGATGCGCCGCTCGGAGGCCTTGAGCGGTTCGAAGTCGTATTCCTTTTGCGTCTTGCTGACGCGCTCGGCGAGCTTCTGCGCCTTCTCGACCAAGAGCCGGTGCTTGCGACGGACGTAGCCGCCCACGTCGACGGTGATCTTGCTGTGACGACCGGTGCGTTTGGTGAAGATACGATTCACGACGTGCTGGATCGACGCGAGCGTCTCGCCGCGCCGGCCGATCAGGAGTCCGTCGAGCCCGCTCGAGCTGATGTTCACGAAGGTGGTGTCGTCGGATTCTTCGATCGAGAGCGTGTACTCGATACCCATGAAGCCGAGCACGTCGCCGATGACGGAGCGAATCACGTCGGCGCCGTCGGCGTCGCTGGGCGCTTTCGCGTTGCGCGAGGTGACGCGGATGCGCACGAGCTTCCCGCCGAAGATGCCGAGCAATCCGCTGTGCGTCTCCGACAGCACTTCGATGTCGACCTCGTCCTTGCGCGCGCTCAATTCCTTGAGCGCCTTCTCGAGCGCCTGGTCGATGGTCTTGCCGGTGGTTTCGACGGAATGAGCCATCGCTCACCTACGAGCTCTTGCGCGCGCGCCGCTTCTTCCCCGTCGCCGGCTGCTCGGGCACGACCGCGATCGCGGGCTTCTTGGTCGAACGCACGATGTAGTACTGCTGCGCGACCGACAGCGACGTGTTGATGATCCAGTAGATCACCAGCCCCGACGGCATCTTGTAGAACAAGAACGTGAACACGATGGGGAGAATCGTGTTGAAGCCGGGCGGCATCGGGTTGCCGGGCTGGCCGGTCGGCGAACCGCCGAGCTTCGACTGCGCGAACATCGCCGCGCCCATCAAGAGCGGGAGCAAGCTGAAGTTGTCGCCGATGAGAGGCAGCGACATCGGCAGCTTGAACAGAATGTCTTGCTGCGAAAGGTCGTGAATCCAACCGATCCACGGCGCGCCGCGCAATTCCACCGCGTGGCTCAGCACGTTGAACAACGCGATGAAAACCGGCATCTGCAACACCATCGGCAGGCAGCCGCCGAGCGGGTTGACGCCCGCTTCCTTGTAGAGCTTCATCGTCTCTTCGCTCAAGCGACGGCGATCGCTGCCGTACTTTTCCTTGAGCGCGGCGAGCCGCGGCTGCAAGTCCTGCATCTCTTTCATCGACGTGAAGCTCTTGTGCGTCAGCCGATAGAAGAGCACCTTGGTGAGCACCGAGATGATGATGATGACCCAGCCGTAGTTCGGGATCACGCGGTGGAGCGCGTTCATCGCCCACAACACCGCGACGCTCACGGGGCGAATGAACTTCCAGCCGAACTCGACGTTCTTCTCGAGGCCGGCGCCGATGCCTTCGAGCAGCTTGAAATTCATGGGGCCGAAGTAGCCGCGCATCTCGCTCGAGATCTCGCCGCGCGCAGCTTGCGCGGGCACCGCGATCCGCTGCGAAATGCGGTGGTCGGACTTGATGCCCGCCATCTCGACGTCGGCGCGCACCGGCTGCGGCGGGAAGACGGCGGCGAGGAAATACTTGTTCTGCAGCGTCGCCCAGTTGAGAGTGCCGCTGAACGATTCGACGTTGGAGCGCCCGAAGTCGCCGGGTCGCTTGCGGTGCAATTCTTCGCCGAGCAAGACCGACCCGCGGAAGCGCATCTGGTCGTCCTTGACGTTCTCCTCGGTCGACTGGAGCCCGGGTCCCATGCTCCACACCACGGTTTCGGCGCCGGGCGCGATCCCGTCGGAGGCGCGCAGCGTCGAGCGGAAGTCGTAGCGATTTCCGTAGAAGCGGTACGAGCGTTCGACGAAACCGCCGGGCCCGGAGGCGCGGAACACCACGTCGACCGAGTCGCCGTCCGCGACTTCGACGCGGTCGCCGTTCGCGAGCGCTTTCGAGCGCGCGGCGGCGTCGAACGAGACGGCATCGAGCGCGAGCTCGCTCGACGAACCGCGCACCGCGGTCGAGAACATGCGGTCGCCGAACCAGCTGTCGCCGGCCGGCAACAATTCGACGGGGCCGCCGCGGTAGTGGAATTGGACCAGGTGCACCGACTCGATGGCGGCTCCGCGCGCATCGAGCGTGATCTCATAGAGCGGCGATGCGACCACGATCGTCTTCGACGGGCCGACCGCTGCGCTGGTATCAATGGGTGCGAACGCCGACGCGAGCGAATCGGTCGGGGCTTGCGGCGAGAGCGCGGGCGGCGTTGCGCTCGACCCGATGGTGTCGCCCGCCGCCTCGTGCTTCTGGAGCCGCGCCATCTCTTGCTGCGCGGCTTCGCGCTTCGCGCGCTGTTCCTTCGTCTTGGGCGCGAGATAGAGCGCGTCGTAGAGGAGGAAGAGCGCCATCGACGCCACGAAGGCGAGGAGCGCGCGGCGTTCCATCCCGAAGGTCTTGCTCATCGGACCGCCTCCGTGGGGAGCGCGTGGGCGCGATGTGCGTCATCGCCCGGCACCGGGTCGACGCCGCCTTTGCACCACGGGTGGCAGCGCGCGAGCCGGCGCGCCGCGAGCGCTCCCCCGCGCGCGACGCCGTGGCGCGCGATCGCCTCGGAGGCGTACTGCGAGCACGACGGGTAGAATCGGCACGCGGGTGGAAGGAGCGGAGAAATCAACCGGCGGTAACCGGCCAACAAGGCGAGAAGCAGCGCGCGCGGCGCCGCGGAGAGACTCGACCGCATGTGACGATCACTTCCTGTGACGATCATTCGATGTCGAGCTCGCCGCCCGCAACGAGCGCTCGCTCGATGTCGTCCTCGACCTCGGAGGCGCGAGCTTCGACGATCGATGCCTTCGCGACCAGGACGACCCAAATGTGACGATCAATCCATCTTGGCGCGAGACGGCGCGCGTACTGACGCAAGAGCCGCTTCGCGCGATTTCGCTGCACGGCGCCGCCGACTTTCTTGCTGGCGACGACTCCCACGCGCACTCCATCGCGCGCTTCGGCGGGATGGAGGAAGATGATCGCGTGGCGGGCGACGAGCTTCGTTCCGGAATCGTAGCAGCGGCGAAATTGCCACGCGTACTGCAGGGTGCGCAGGCGTCGCCGCTTCGCGTGAGCCGACCGGCCGCGGTCTCCGCCCGACGAATCCTGGGCCGGGCTCACGTCCGCTTCCTTTCTCGGGAATCGGTCGCTACGCGGCCAGGCGCTTGCGGCCCTTCGAACGGCGTCGCTTCAGAACGAGACGGCCGCCGCGCGTGCTCATGCGCTTGCGGAATCCGTGTTCGCGTTTGCGTTTGAGATTGCGAGGCTGAAATGTGCGCTTCATGATCGGAAATCCTGTGCTTCGTAATGAAAAGTCGTTGCCGACAGCGGCAAGACGCCGCGCCGGAGGGCGAACTTCGTCGTAGAGGCCGAAGCCGGAGACTCTACCGGATGCGGCCGCGATCGTCAAGCCCCGTCGCCGGCGAAGAAACTCACACTTTATCCACAGCCCCGCGGTTCGCAACCGGGCTTCGACACGACACTTGATCTGAACCTGTGAGCAACTCGTTTTC
This sequence comes from uncultured bacterium, assembly GCA_964560355.1. Lineage (GTDB taxonomy): Bacteria > Krumholzibacteriota > Krumholzibacteriia > WVZY01 > JAKEHA01 > JAKEHA01. The sequence goes on from CAZLLI010000007.1 coordinate 50,910, forward strand.
GCTCTTGAAGGCATTCTCCGCGCTTTGATACCTTCGCGACCGTTGGTCTTCGATCTGGGGCATCGGATCATTCCAGTTCAGCTTTAGTTTCGACTTGCGAGTAGGTGCTGTGGACAACTTCGCCATTACAGCCCTTTTTTGCCCCGCATCCGACTTGTCCACAATTGATTAGGTGATTATCCACATTTGTGGATAACCGCGCCTCGTCTCCCGCTTCGATCCCGAAACGGGTGATCTTACAAGAGCTTTCGGCCGCAGAGCGCGGCCATTGGAATCGCAACGATGTTGGTGAAGGGTTTGCGTTTTCGGTCGAGCAGCGACCGTCTCGCATCGGAGTCACTCCGAGGGAGAAAGGGTACTATCCATGTCGGTTTCCTCCCGCGACCACATGTGGTCCGAGTTTTTGGCGACCGTAGCAACCTTGGTCAACAAGCAAACGTTCGAGACGTGGTTCAAGCCCATGCGGCTGAACACCGTCGATGGATCCAAGGTGGTTCTCGATTGCCCGAACAAGTTCTTCGTCGATTGGGTCAGCGAGCATCACGCGGAGAAGATAGCGTTCGCGCTGCGACAGGTGCTCGGCACCGAGCCGCAGTTCTCGCTCAATAACGCGAACGACGCGCCGCCCGATATTTCGCCTCGTCGCGTCGAAACGACCGCGATCCCGTCCAACGGGTCGGCGCGCGCGCGCAGGCCCGCGCCCGAGGGCGAGCGGCTCAACTCCAAGTACATCTTCGACGAGTTCGTCGTCGGCAACAACAGCCGCATGACGTACGCGGCGTGCATGGCGGTGTCGGAGCGCCCCGCGCAGGTCTACAACCCACTGTTCATCTACGGCGGCGTCGGACTCGGCAAGACGCACTTGATGCAGGCCATCGGGCACGTCGTGCTGAAGAATCATCCCACCGCGCGCGTGCACTATTCGTCGGCGGAGTCGTTCATGAACGAAATGATCATGGCGATTCGCCAAGCCAACGGACACGAGTTCCGCACCAAGTATCGCAACGTCGATCTATTGCTGATCGATGACATCCAGTTTCTGGCCGGCAAGGAAAGCACGCAGGAAGAGTTCTTCCACACCTTCAACGCGCTCCACGGTGCCAACCGTCAGATCGTGGTGACGAGCGACCGGCCGCCCAAAGAAATTCCGACCCTCGAGGATCGCCTGGTCTCGCGCTTCGAATGGGGCCTGATCACGGATATCCAGCCCCCCGACTACGAGACGCGCCTCGCGATCCTGCGCAAGAAGGTCGAGCGCGAGAACATCCTGATTCCGGACGATGTCCTCGCGCTTATCGCGGACTCGGTGAAGAGCAACATCCGCGAGCTCGAAGGCAGCCTGGTCAAGCTTTTGGTCCACGCGAGCGTGTACAAGCAAGGCATCACCAACGAGATGGCGCGCGAGGTCTTGAAGGATTTCGTCAAGTCGACACCCAAGAAGACCAGCATCACGCTGATCCAAAAAGTGGTCTCCCAGCACTACCGGGTCCCAGTGGAGTCGATGCGCTCCAAGGTGCGGACGGCGCGCCTTGCGTTCCCGCGCCAGGTCGCGATCTTCCTCGCGCGCGACATGACGTCGGCGTCGCTCGCGCAGATCGGCCAACGCTTCGGCGGTCGCGACCACACCACCGTGATTCACGCGTGCCAGAAGATCTCCGACATGATCGAGCGCGATGTCGCGCTGCGCTCGACCATCGGGCAGCTGCGCAAGGAGCTTTCGTCGTAGGAATTCGTTAGCCAAGAGGAGTGCGGCAAGAAGAGCCGGGAGCCGGCCGTGGCTTCGCCCAACGGGCGCGAGTACACGGATCGTCTTCCGGCTTTTCGTTTCCATGAGCTCTTTTCCACTGACAGGTCGTCACGTGGTTGGGTTGTCCACAATCTTGGGGATGACTCCTGTGGATGGCTCGTGGAAAGTTATCCCATGGGGATGGGATGGGGTCTTGTCGACATACCGTCCACGCCCTATCCAGACTGGGCGGTGTCTATAACCTCAACACGTGTCAACGCTTGTTACAGGATGTTCGACATCTCCACAGTCCTACTGCTTCTGCGATTGGATTTTTAATTCAATAAGACAGTAGAGAACCCGCGTTCCGGTTTACCCAATGGGTAGTCCCGCGACGACGGGAGCCGTCGCACGGCGAAAATCTCGTGTACATCGTGCACACCATTCTTGCGAACGAACCGGCGGCTGCGGTATAGTGGCGGCTCCGCAAGATGCTTCGTTATTCGCGCTGCGGCGAGGGCCTTTGACCATTGGGGCGAGAAGGAGGATTGGGAGTGAAGATCACCGTCGACCAGAAGGATTTGCTCAAGAGTCTCCAAGGTATTGCGGCCGTCGTGCCGAGCAAGACATCACTCCCAATTCTTTCGACGTTCCTTCTTGAGACGCGCGGCGACGGCAAGGTCACACTGACCGCGAATGACCTCGACGTTTCGCTCACGCAGTCGCTCGCGTGCGAAACCTCCGGCCCGGGTAGCGTCGCGGTGCCGGGGAAGAAATTCTTCGAGATCGCGCGTTCGCTGCCCGACGATAAAGTGGTGATCGAAGTCGAAGGCGATCGCATTTCGATCAAGTGCCGTCGCAGCCGCTTCAAGATGACCGGCAAGCCCTCCGACGAATTCCCGAAGCTCCCGTCGCAAAAGGCGGCGGTTACTTTCCCGATCAGCGCCGCGGTGCTGGATCGCATGATCAACAAGACCAGCTACGCGGTGTCGACCGACCTCACGCGTCCGTCGCTGTGTGGCGTGTTGTGGGAGATCAAGAAAGGGACGCTCGGGATGGTGGCGACCGACGGCCATCGCCTCGCCAAGGTCGAGCTACCCGACGCAGCGTCCAACGGCGAAGAAAAAGACGTCATTGTGTCGCCGAAGGCGCTCAACATCTACCGCTCGCTCGTCGCCGACATGGACAGCGTCCATGTGTCGCTCGCAGAGAACCACATTACGTTCGACTTGGGCGACAGCGTCATCTACTCGCGTCTGCTCGAGGGACCCTTCCCCGACTACAACCAGGTGATGCCGAAAAAGAACACGCGCAAGCTCACCGTGAGCCGCGAGGAGCTGACCGACGCCTGCCGCCGCGTTGCTATCTTGTCGAGCGCGATCACCCACCAGGTGAAGCTCGTGCTCGAAGACGACCGGCTAACGCTGTCGGTGAAGACGCCGGACGTCGGCGAAGCGGTCGAAGAAGTGACGTGCGCGTACAACTCCCCGAAGATGGAGATCGGCTACAACGCGCGCTACTTGCTCGACATTCTGCGCACGATCGAGAGCCCCGACGTCTCGTTCCTGCTCGATCGCAACGACAACGCGGGTGTGGTCACTCCGGAGCAAGACGGCGAAGAGCTCAAGCATCAGTGCCTACTGATGCCGCTGCGCCTGAGCGACTAGGATCTCGGCGCCGTGCGCGTCGATCGATTCACTTCCGCCAGTTACCGCAACCTCGCCGACGGCCGCATCGAATTCGGCCCGGGCCTGAATCTCGTGGTCGGCCCCAACGGCCAGGGCAAGACCAACCTCCTCGAAGCCATCTATTACTTCCGCTTTGGGCGCTCCTTTCGCGCCCAGGTCGACGCCGAACTGATTTCCTTCGACGCGCCGTTTTGCCGCGTGCAAATCGATTGCTCGTTCGCCGACGGGCACGCGGAGTCGTTTGCTTTTTCCATCGAGCGTCGTGAGGCGCGCGCGGCCAAGTCGATCAAGGTCAACGGCGAGCTTCTGCCGCGTCGCGCCGACCTCGCCGGCCGCTTCCCCGCCGTGCTGTTCGGACCGCACGACCTCCGCGTCGTTTCGGGCGAACCGGAGCACCGCCGGCGTTTCCTCGATATGATCGGCACCATGACCGACCCCGGCTATTTGCGCACCGCCACCGATTACCGACGCATCGTCGAGCAGCGCAACGCGGCGCTGAAAGCGCGCGCGTCGCGCGACGAAATGGCGGCCTGGAACGAACGCCTCGTCGACACCGGCTCCGACTTCGTCGTGCGCCGTCGCGCCCTCACCCACGCCATCGAGCACGAGATGCAGGCGCAAGCGACCGACCTCGAGAGTCCGTTCGAATTTGCGATGCGGTACGAGTCATCATTGTTACGCGACGCGCCACTCGCCGACGTCGCGGAGGTCGTCGGCGCGTTCCGTGAACAAGTTGCGGCAGTCGCCGGCGAAGAGTCCCGTCGCGGCGTGACGCTGGTCGGCCCGCACAGAGACGACGTCGAGCTCGTGATGGACGGGCACGACCTGCGTCGCTTCGGGTCGCAAGGGCAACGTCGACTATTGGCCGTCCTGCTCAAGTTCTCGGAGATGCATTACCTCGAGCGCGAACTGCGGGAACCGTGCGTGCTGCTCTTGGACGACGTCTTTTCCGAGTTCGACGAAGCCATCATGGCGAAACTCCAGCGCCTCTTGGACGGCGCGCGCCAGGTTTTCGTGACCAGCCCGGTCGCGATGGCGACGCCGTCGGGGGCGCGTGTGTGGTACGTCGAAGGTGGTCGCATCGCGGGGTCGTAGCACGACCGCGCGAGGGGCCGTGTAAACCCGCCGATTACCACGGATAACCGCCTATCCGGAAGCGACTTACAGCGGCGCGAAGTTCAAAATATCGGTTTATTATCCGGCCCAAACCAAGTACCTTACGTGAGTATGACGCGGCGTTCTTTCGCCCGAATCGGAGACGTCCTCCCGTCCGTCCTGCGCGACCTCGGGCTTCACAAGCGATTCAGCGAGCGGCAGCTCGTCGAGAGATGGGCCGACATCGTCGGTCCTGAGATCTCGCAACGCGCCCGCGCTACGCGCTTCGAGAACGGGACGCTATTCGTTCGCGTCGACCATGGTGCGTGGATGCAGGAGTTGCATTTCATCGAGAAGGATCTGATCCGAAAGCTCCGGGCCGCGTGCCCGGGGGTCGACCTCACGCGGATCCGGCTCGGCGCGCGCGACGTCGACTAGATAGGGACACAACCTTATGCTGGAAAAGAGCAAGAACTCGGCATCGCAAGGAACGCCACCGCTGCCCCAGAGTGGGTCGCAATCATCGCAGACTGGAAAGGCCGAAATGACGCACGAATATACCGCCAAGCAAATTCAGGTGCTCAAGGGGCTCGAAGCGGTTCGCAAGCGCCCTGCGATGTACATCGGAAGCACCGACATTCACGGTGTCCATCACTTGATCTACGAAGTCGTGGACAACTCCGTCGACGAAGCGCTGGCCAACCACGCGACCGACATCGAAGTCGTCATCCACGAAGACCTCCACGTCAGCGTGGAAGACAACGGACGCGGCATTCCCGTCGACATGCATCCGACCCAGCACCGCCCCGCGGTCGAAGTCGTCATGACGACGCTCCACGCGGGTGGCAAGTTCGATCGCGACTCCTACAAGGTCTCGGGCGGCCTGCACGGCGTGGGCGTGTCGGTCGTGAACGGACTCTCGGAGTGGCTCGAAGTCGAAATCCATCGTGACGGCAAGCGCTACACGCAGCGCTACGAGCGCGGCATCCCCGCCAACGACCTCAATGAATTGGGATCGACCGAGCGCCGCGGCACCATCGTATCGTTCCTCCCCGACAAGGAGATCTTCGAGAAGGTCGACTATCAGTACGAGACGCTGGCGCAGCGCTTGCGCGAACTCGCGTTTCTGACCAAGGGGCTCAAGATCGTGTTCGACGACCGCCGCACGTCGAAGCCGCGCCGCCAGGTGTTCCAGTACGACGGCGGCATCGTGTCGTTCGTGAAGTACATCGACACCGCCAAGACAGTGCTGACGCCGCAGCCCATCTTCATCCAGTCGGAGAAGGACGGCGTCCAGGTCGAAGTCGCGTTGCAGTACACCGACGGCTACGCCGAGAACGTGTTCTCGTTTGCGAACAACATCAACACCATCGAAGGCGGTACGCACCTGGTCGGCTTCAAGGCCGCGTTGACGCGATCGATTAACAACTACGCGGCCTCCGCGAACCTGTTCAAGAAGGAGCGCGTGACCCTCGGCGGCGACGACGTGCGCGAAGGATTGACCGCGGTCGTGAGCGTGAAGCTCCCCGAGCCGCAGTTCGAGGGCCAAACCAAGACCAAGCTCGGCAACAGCGAGATCAAGGGCATCGTCGAAGCGGCGGTCGGCGACGGGCTGCGCGAGTACCTGGAGGAGAATCCGTCCATCGCGCGCACGGTAGTCGAAAAGACGCTCGCCGCCTACAGCGCGCGCGAAGCGGCGCGCAAGGCGCGCGACCTCGCGCGTCGCAAGACCGCACTCGAATCCGCCGCGCTCCCCGGCAAGCTCGCCGACTGCGCGGCGCGCGACCCGCAGGTGAGCGAGCTCTTCCTGGTCGAGGGCGACTCGGCCGGTGGTTCGGCCAAGATGGCGCGCAACCGCGAGTATCAGGCGATTCTGCCGCTGCGCGGCAAGGTGCTCAACGTCGAGAAGGCGCGCCTCGACAAGATCTTCTCCAACGAAGAAATCCGCACCATCATCACCGCGGTCGGCACCGGCGGCGGCGAATTCGACCTCGCGAAAGCGCGCTACCACAAGATCATCATCATGACCGACGCCGACGTCGACGGCGCGCACATCCGCACGCTGCTCTTGACGTT
>CAZLLI010000008.1:0-53329 GCA_964560355.1 uncultured bacterium
GGTCGCGCAGCTCGGTGGACTTTTCGAGAAGTCCCAGCACCGCGATCGACGCGGCCACGATCGGAGGCGCCAGCGAATTCGAGAACAGGTACGGCCGCGAGCGCTGGCGCAGCATCTCGACGATCTCCTTGCGCCCCGTCGTGAAGCCGCCCGACGCGCCCCCCATCGCCTTGCCGAGCGTCGACGTAACAATGTCGACGCGCTCCATGACGCCGTGGAATTCCGGCGTGCCGCGCCCGGTCTTGCCGATGAATCCGGTCGCGTGCGAATCGTCGACCATGACCACCGCGTCGTGCTTCTCCGCGAGATCGCAGATGTCTTTCAGCTTCGCGATGTGTCCGTCCATGCTGAACACGCCGTCGGTCGCGACCATGCGGAGTCGGAAGTTCTTCGCCTCTTTGAGGCGGTCTTCGAGGTGGTTCATGTCGCCGTTGCCGTAGCGCATGCGCTCCGCTTTGCACAAGCGCACGCCGTCGATGATGGAAGCGTGGTTCAACTCGTCGGAGATGATGACGTCCTTCTCGCCGAGCAGGGTCTCGAAGAGGCCGCCGTTGGCGTCGAAGCACGAACCGTACAGGATGGCGTCGTCGGTATGAAGGAAGGCGGCGATGCCGCGCTCGAGCTGCTTGTGGATCTCTTGCGTGCCGCAGATGAAGCGCACCGACGAGAGACCGTAGCCCCAGGTGTCGAGCGCCTTGTGCGCGGCTTCGATCACCTTCGGGTGCGACGACAAACCGAGGTAATTGTTCGCGCAAAAATTGATGACGTCGCCGCCGGCGACTTTGATCGCCGCGGCTTGCGCGCTCTGAATGACGCGCTCGTCCTTGTAGAGGCCGGCTTCGCGGATGGCGGCAAGCTCGGATTGCAGAATCGATTTGAGTTGGGTGTCCATGGACGGCAGTCTAGCAGATCGACCGCTAGACTGCCATCGCACGGAGTTGCGTCACGGCTTCGCGGCCGCGAGTTCGCGCGTCTTCAAGTACTCGAGGATGGCGGCGAACGCGGGGTCGCGGTTGTTGCGATAGTCGTCGGCGGTCATCTCCGCTTCCAAGTCGGGCGCGATCCACGGCCGCATGTCCTCGGAGACGGAGTCCTGCCACAATCGCGACGACGCATTCGCGGTGAGTCCGCTGTACGGCAGCACGATCTGATTGCCTTCGCCCACGAAGTTGGGGCGCGAGCCCGTCGGCTCGCCGACGAAGAGCGCTTCGGTCTGGCGATCGAGCCAGGTGCTGAAGTTCTGGCACGCGCTGAAGGTCTCGCGTCCCGTGATGACGAACAGCTTTCCGGGCTGGTTGAACTCGTCCGAGCGCACGATCTCGTTCAGGAACGCGCGCGCGAGAACATTGTTGCCGCCGTTGTTGAGGCGCACGTCGATCACGAGCGCGCGCGCCTTCTTCGCTTCCGCCAGGTCGAGCGTGCGCGCGGCGAACTGCGCCAGCGTCTCCTTCTCCGAGTCCAACACCGCGCGGAAGTTCGCGTACACGACTTGGGAGTCGTCGAGATAGTCGAGCGTGTAGAACGTCTCCGGTTCGCGACGCCACATGGGAAGCGGAGGCGTCTTGGGCGCCATGTCGACCCAGTCGGCGGGGAGCACTTCGGTGTCGTGCGCGCTGCCGCCGGGGAACGCCGCCGCCTTCACCACCACGCGCGTCTCCTTGCCCTTTGCGTCGGCGACCGTCACGTCGACGGCTTCGAGTCCCTTCGAGATGCCGAGCGCGTCGAGGTATTCGGGACGCGCCAAGTAGCGCGGCCCCATCCAGCGAATGCCCTGGTCGTTGTCGTGCTGCGCGGTGGTCGCGATGCGCGCCATCGCATCCTTGGCGGAGAGCGAGCCCACCCGAACCACGCGCTTCCCCACTAGTTGCGCATAGTCCGAGTGGGCCGCCTTCACGTACAAGCCGTCTTTGAAGTCGTAGAACTGGAGCGGCAGCATGTGGAACGCGAACTTGCCGTCGCGCGGCGCGCTCAATCCCGTATGTCCGTCGCCGAGGCGCACCATCAGTTGCACCAGCGCGACGATGATCTGGTAGTCCTTCATTTCGGGGATCGATTTCGAGATGCGCGCGATCTCCGCGTCCCACTCGGCGCGCGAGATGTGCGCCCACGGCGCGTAGTGGGTTTCGGCGACGCGCTTGGTTAGATAATCGAGGTCCATGCGCCAGCCTTGTTCGCGCGTGGTACTCAATTCTGCGACGGGCAGAATGCGCGCGCGAAACTCGGGCGTGTCGCGAATGCTCGCGAGGTCGGTGTCGGTGCGAATCAAGTTCTCGCGATCGCGGAGCCCGGTGCGAATCGCGAGCTCGAGCGCGTCGATGGCCGCCGCCTTCTCGCCCAGCAGCGCGAGACAGCACGCGCGGTTGTAATGACTCGTACCGACCGCGTAGCCCATGTCGGCGGCGCGCCGATACGGCTCGACCGCCTCGCGATAGTGTTGGAGGTTGTATTCGCACCCCGCGTACAAGAACCAGAAGCGGCCTTGCTGCGGGTTTTCTTGCGCGAGCTCGCGATAGAGCTTCGACGCGGTGGCGTAGTCCTGCTTGTCGAAGGCGGCCCCGGCGGCGTCGAACTTCTGGGCGGCGACGCTGCCCGCGCGCGCCGGGCAGGTCGGGACCGACAGAGCTAACCCGATTGCCAACAACGGTATCCAATAGCGAGGCTTCACGACGGGCTCCTTTCGAATGCTAGATTTCTAGCACGTACGGGAGCGCGGCGGCATGGGTTGCGATTTTGTTGGGAGCTACTTCTCCGCGATGAGCGAGGGCCAGTTCTGAACGATGGTGATCGAGCCCGGCGGGAGCGGCTTGCTCGGCATGAGGACGAGCGCGCGATCCTCATTGCGCGTCAGGTCGCCGTCGAAGACGGTCTCGGGCAAATGACCGAGCGCGCGCGGCGCGCTCAACCGGAATTGCGGGCCCGGCAACACGTCGGCGGCGTAGATCGTCGCAGGATCCGACGGCATGCCGAAGTAGACCGACTTTCCGTCGCGCGACCAGCCGTGATTGAATCCGCCGCGCGTCGTCACTTGGTATTTCGAACCCGCGTTCGGGAACGACTGCACGTAGACTTCCGTGCGCCCCGATTCGTCCGACTCGTACGAGCACCACTTGCCGTCCGGCGACACCTTCGCGCGTTCTTCGAAGTACTGCGTAACTAGGTACGGCTTCGGCGTGTGGTCGCCGTCGAGCGGGAGAATCCAGATGTCGCGACGCGTCGCGGCGTTTTGTCGTCCGAACACCAGCGCGCGACTGTCGGGCGTCCAATCGTAGAGAAACTTGAAGGCCGGATCGTCTTGCAGGAATGCTTGGCTCGAGGAGCCCGCCCCGACTTCCGTCACCATGATCTTCTGCGCGCCGCCCGTTTGCGCCGCTGTGTACGCGATGCGCGTGCCGTCGGGCGACCACTGCTGGCCGTCGTTCTCCTTGGTGTCGTAGCTCAAGCGCGTCACCACGCCGCGCTCGAGGTCGGCGATCCACAGGTCCGCCACCCCCATGCGCACGCCGGTCTGCAACACCGCGTGCTTTTCGTCGGGCGCCATGTCGACGGTCACGTACCGGCCCGGTACCATCGGGACTGGGCGCATATTGTCGCCGTTCAGGTCGCACCAGACCAGGTGAGTCGAAAACGCCGTGTTGGTGACGTACGCGATCACGCCGTTGGTCGAAACGTTGAACGGCGCGGCCCCCGAGTAACCGGTGCCGAACACGTGGTCGCCGAGCGACACCGGCTCGCCGCTCACGCGCCCGCTTTTCGCGTCGAACTTGTGCGCGACTAACAGTGCGTCGCGCTGATACAGGAGATAACCCGGCTCCGCGTATTGCACGCCGCTGTCCGCAGTGTCGACCACGCGCGTGCGTTCCCCGCCGTCGAGCGACGCCATGTAGATCCAGTAGCGGCCGTCGTGCTGCGGGAGCGATGAATAGAGGAAGTGCTTTCCATCGGGCAGGAACACCGGGAAGCGGTGGGCTGTCTCGGTCGAATCGAGCGTGGTCACCGGCGTGCTCACGCCGCCGTTCGCCGACACCCGGTGGATCGGACCTTCCGAGAGCGGCGCGAACAAAATGACGCCGCCGCGATTCCACGTGCCGCCCCGCGCGCCCGTGACGTCGCAGATCGCCTCCGGCTTACCGCCCGCGACCGCCACTTTCATGAGCTTCTGCGAGGCGAAGAACGCGACGTACTTGCTGTCGGGCGACCAGAAGATCATCTCCGCGCTCTCCGTGCCCGCCACTTCGCGCGCGGCCAGCGACTCCAACGGTCGCAGCCACAGTCGAAACGTCCCCGTCGAATCCGCCGCGCGATACGCCAGCGTGCGTCCATCGGGCGAGATGGCCGGGTGGCACCCGTCGATGTCCATGCGCGTCCCCGGCGCCTCCGCGATCTCGAAGCGGACCGGCAGCGCCGCCGGCGCGTGCGCGAAGTGCGACGCCACGAAGCTCGTCGCCGCTACCGTAAGCAGCACCAGTGCCGCTCCGCCCACTACCATTCGCGACGGAATGCGCGGGCCGCGCGAGGCCTGCGCGACGCTCGAGTCCGACGAGCGCGTCGCGATCACGTCGTCGATCTCGTTGCGCGCGTCGCCGATGTCGCGCAGGCGGCGCTTCGAATCCTTCTCCAGGCAGCGGCGCAGCAATTCGCGGATGCGCGGCGGCGTGCGCGACGGGAGTGCCTCCCAATCCGGCTCGCGCTCCAGGATGCGCGCGATCATGTCCGAAACCGTGTCGCCCGCGAACGCTTGCCGGCCCGTCAGACATTCGTACAAGACGCAACCGAAGGACCAAATGTCCGTGCGCTTGTCGACCGCGCGGCCGCGCGCTTGTTCCGGGCTCATGTACGCCGCCGTGCCCAGAATCACGCCCGCGCCCGTGTGCTGTCCGTGCGTGAGCGTCGGCGAATGCGAGAGACTCACGTCCGAGCCCGACGACGCGTCCATGCCGCCCTTCGCCAATCCGAAGTCCAGCACCTTCGCGTCGCCCGCCGGCGTCAACATCACGTTGCCCGGCTTCAAGTCGCGGTGCGCGATGCCGTTCTCGTGCGCGCTCTCCAGTGCAGCCGCGACTTGCCGGCCCACTTGCAAAGACTCGTTGATCGAGAGCGACCCGCGATCCAAACGGTGCGCGAGCGTCTCCCCTTCGACGAATTCCAGAATCAGGTAACGATGGCCGCCGACTTCTTCGAGGCCGAAGATGCCCGCGATGTTGGCGTGCGTGAGTGAGGCGAGAAGCTTCGCTTCTCGTTCGAAACGGGCTAGCCGATCCGGATCGCGCGCGAATTCGTCGGGCAGCGCCTTGATGGCAACTTCACGACCGAGGCGCGTATCGCGCGCGCGATAGACCTCTCCCATCCCACCGCTACCGAGCGGGGAAAGGATTTCGTATTGGCCGAGTCGAGTGCCGGGAGTTAGGGGCATCGCGCCGCGACTACCACCTAATAATCAACTTCGGGTGCTTGCCGATCTTCTTCTCGAAGGTGGCGGGATCGAAGTCTTTGGCGTCGACGATGGTGTCCTTGCCGCGGTTGAGCATGACGTTCCAGATCTTGTCCTGGATGCCGTTTTCGCGCGACTCGAGGAGGTTCTTGGTAAGCTCCCAGGTCTCGAACAGACGGCGCCCGATGACGCTGTGCATGCGGATGCCCTTGACGATGTTGTGCTGGAAGTCCTGGATCTTGAAATCGCCCGACTTCAATCCGAACAGCACGACGTCGCCGCCGCGGCGCACGGATGCGAGCGCGTTGTTGACGGACGAATTGTGGCCGGCCATCTCCATGGCGACGTCGACGCCGTCGATGCCGCTGAACTTGACGACTTGCTCGACGACGTCGGGGTAGGCCTTCCAGCCGTTGCGGTCGTCGCCGCTCTCGATCTTGAATTGCACGACGTCGTCCGCACCGAGTTTCTTCGCGAGCTCGGCGTTGATGGGATTGGGTTCGACGCCGATCACGCGCGACGCACCGAGCGCCTTGGCGATCATGATGGTGAACTGGCCGATGGCGCCGCACCCGAACACGGCGACGGACTTGCCGCGCAGGTCCACGGCGGTGCACGCGTGCACAGCATTACCGAAGGGCTCCTGGATGACGGCCACTTCGGGGCGAATCTTGTTGGTGTCGGTGCGCCAGATGACGTTGGCGGGGAGCTTGATGTATTCGGCGAAGCCGCCGTCGCGCGAGATGCCGATGATGCGCTCGTCGGTGCACACGTGGCGCTGGCCGATCAAGCACTGGTGGCAGCGGCCGCACACGATGTGCGACTCGGCGGCGACGAGGTCGCCCTTCTTGAGTCCGTAGTGCGCGGCGGCGACGTCGCCGACTTCGGCCACTTCGCCGAAGACTTCGTGGCCGATGACGCGCGTGGTCTTCTTCTCGGCCTTGAGCGACTCGTGGATCATGGTCTTGAACGACGTGCGGAACCAGATGCCGGTGTCGGAGCCGCAGAAGCCGGTGAACTTCACTTTCAGAATGACGGCGCTGGCGTCGAGGGGATCCTTCGCGTCCAGCTTGGGTCGCGCGACCTTCTGCTTGCGGAAGCCGCGCGTCTTGTCCCAGCGGTCGCGCTCGGAATCGTAGACGAGGGCCCACATCTCTTCGCCGATGCGCGGCATGGTGGGCTTGCCCGCGCGTGCTCCGCCGGTGCGGCGGTCGTTCTTGCGCGCGGGCGTGGACGTTCGAATGTGCGTTCGCGGTGTGCTCGCCATGGAGGTGGTTGCCTTTCGTGGTAGTGAGTCGTTATCCGACCGCGCGGCGCATCGGGGTCGCGTGCGTCGTGCGCAGCGCCCGCGACGACAGCGCGCGCGCGTACAGGGTCGCGCCGTGCGCGTCCTCGATCACGACGCGAACGGTGTCGCCGATGTCGGCGCCGTCGGCCGGGAAGATCGTGTGTTTGAAATTGTCGGTCTTGCCGACTACGTAGCCGGGTCGCTTTTCGTCGCGCTCCTCGATCAGGACTTCGTGGATCGTTCCGATTTGCGCGCGATTCATCTCATCGGTGATGCGCTTTTGAAGCTCAACCAGATCGACGATTCGTCTGGTCTTTTCCCCCTCGAAAACATCGTCGGGGAGCTTGCGCTGCGCGTAGGTTCCCTTGCGCTCGGAGTACTTGAAGGTGAAGGCGGCGTCGAAGCGGACGTCTTCCACGAGGCGCAGGGTGTCGTCGAACTCGGCCGCGGTCTCGGTCGGAAATCCGACGATGACGTCGGTGGTGAGCGCGAGTCCGGGAATGGTCGCGCGCATTTCGTCGACCAGCGCGCGGAATTCGGCGTTGGTGTAGGTGCGGCGCATGAGGTCGAGCACGCGGTCGTTGCCGGCTTGCAGCGGCAGGTGGATGTGCTTGCAGAGCTTCGGGTGCTCGGCGATGGCGCGAATCAGCGCGGGCGGAAAATCCTTGGGGTGCGGCGAGGTGAAGCGCACGCGCTCGATGCCGTCGACGTCGGCCACGCGACGCATGAGATCGGCGAAGCGCACGTCGCCGAATCGGTACGAGTTGACGTTCTGCCCGAGCAGCGTCACTTGCTTGTAGCCGTCGCGCACCAACGCGCGCACTTCTTCGACGACGCCCTCGGGGTCGCGCGAGCGCTCGCGCCCGCGCGTGTACGGCACCACGCAGAAGGTGCACATGTTGTCGCACCCGCGCATGACCGCGATCCACGCGTTGATGCCGCCGCTGCGCACGGGGTCGACGCCGGTGTAGGTCTCGGTGGTGGAAAGCTTGAGCGCGGCATCGTCGAGCGACGCGGCGTCCGCGACGGGAACGCCGCGCGAGGCGTCGATCAATTCGGGCAGGTGGCGGTACGAATCGGGCCCGGCGACGAAGTCGACCTCGTCGTGTCCGTCGACCAGGTCTTGCTTCAGATTCTGCGCCATGCATCCCAGGATGCCGATGGTGAGTTCGTCTTTGCGCAGCGCGCGCTCGCGCTTCAGCTGCTGCAGGCGCCCGTAGATCTTGCGGTGCGCCTTCTCGCGGATCGCGCAAGTATTAATGAGCACGACGTCGGCGCCGTCGAAGCGGTCGAGGAGACGATGGCCCCGCGTGACGAGGATCGACTTCACCAGCTCGCTGTCGTAGACGTTCATCTGACAGCCGTAGGTTTCGATGTAGATGTTGAGAGACATAGTCGGCGCGGCGACGCGAAATCGTAGCGAGATAACGCGTTAGACCGCGCCGACTATATCAGATTTGGGGCGGGCGGTCTACTTCACGTCGGGCGGCGCGACCGGCGCCGGCACGGGATTCTTGATGGGCGGCAGCGAGCGCAGGTACGCGAAAATCGCCTTGAGATCGCTGTCCGGCAGCACCGTGAAGCCTGCGACGAACATCGGCGGCAAGAGCGGACGGCCTTCGCCCATGTGCTTGCCCGTGCGCAGCGTCTTCACGAAGATGTCTTCGGTCCACAAGCCGATGCCGGTCTGCTCGTCGGGTGTCAAGTTAGCCGCGTACGAAATTCCCCACGGCCCGACGAAGGTCTGCAGGTCGCCCGCCATCAGCATCCAGTAGGTGGGGTCGAGCGCACGCTTGTCGACGGGTGGATTCTGCGTCGCGGCCTGTCGACCCGACAGCGCGCGCGTCATGTCGAACACGGGTCCCTGCGGCGTGAACGTCTTCGGCGTGTGGCAGTCGTTGCACCCGCCGAACGTGACCAGCATCTTCCCCCGCGCAATCATCTCTTCTTTGGACATCGTCTTCTCGTCGGCCGCGTGAGCCGCGACCGCGACGCACGCCACCAACACGGCAGCCAAACTCGTCTTCATGGGCGTCCTTCCTTGCTCCCCGGCCAGTGAAGCGTCGAATTTATCCGATTGCGACGCGCGGCGTCAACGCCGCTAGTCGCGGCGCGCGACTTCGCTCATGAGCGCCATGGTGTTGCCGTCGGGGTCGTTGAAAAACGCGAGCCACAGATCCGACGTGCTGCCGCGGTGGATGAGTCGCGGTTCGTGGGTGAAGGGAACGCCGCGCTCCTTCAAGTCCGCGTAGGCGCCGTTGATGTCGTCGACCTTGAAGTAGAGGATGGACGAGAACGCCTGCGTCTCGTGCTCGGGGAGCCCGATCATGAGGCGCACGTCGCCGGTCTGGAAGAAGGCCATGCCGGGGACTTCGAACAGGAAGGGGACTCCGAGCGTGTCGCGATAGAAGGCGGTGGCGCGCGGCAGGTCGCGCACGGTGACGGCGATCTGGCCGATGCTGGACAGTTTGACGGACGACGGGCTCGCGTTCATGACCTGGCTCCTTTGTCGGTCGAGGGCTTCAAAATCCCGCTTGACGCCGCCGGCGCCCGGGGGGATAATTAGCTTAGCTAAGTAAAGTGTATCGACCCCATGAAGCGTCGTCAACCCACAATTTCACGAACGGGCGCGGAACCCCGCGCGGTGGCGGACCAACTCCACGGCGCCGCCATTCGTCTCCTGCGCATGCTGCGCAGCGAAGACGCCGCCACCGGGCTCTCGGGTCCGCGCGCGTCGGCGCTGTCGGTGGTGGTGTTTCGTGGCCCGCTCACCATGAGCGAATTGGCGGCGGCGGAGCAGGTACGCCTCCCCACCATCTCGCGACTGGTGGCCGGCCTCGAACACGAGGGGCTGGTTGCGCGCGCGAAGGACGCGCACGACGCGCGCGTGCAGCGCGTCACCGCGACCGCGAAGGGCCGCAAGCTCTTGTTGGAAGGAAAGGCGCGCCGGGTCGAGCGACTCGCGGCCGAATTGCGCAAGCTCTCGCCGCGCGACCGCGACGTGCTGCGCCGGGCGGCTCCTATTCTGGAGTCGCTGGTGGGGACGCGCGCGCACCCCAAGCGCGCGCGCTAGCTTTGGTGTAGACTCCCGCGAATGCCTCCCACACCGCCACCGATACACGTCGGCAAGATCAAGACCGGCCTGAAGCTGTTCCTCGCCTGCACGGTGATCGGCTTCATCGTCGTGTTCAGTCGCTCGTCGGTGGGCGACACCGTGCGCAACCTGCTCCACCTCGACCCGCGCTGGCTGGCCGCGGCGGTCGGTTTGGTCGTGTTCGATTGGTTCGTCTCGGCGCTGCGCATTTATATCTTCGCGAACCGCATCCATCCTGCCATCACCTACGGCGCGTGCATGCGCTGCTGCTTCGCCAACGTGTTCTTGGGCGGCGCGACGCCGTCGCAGTCGGGCGGCGCGGCGGCACAGATCTACGTGCTGTGGGCGGAAGGAATGTCGGTGCTCGACGCGACGGTGGCGTGCTTCCTCGGCGGCTTCCTCGGCACCGTAATCGTTCTGCTGGTATGCGCGGTCGTATTCTCGTTGTTCGCGCAGCCCGACTTCCTCGGCCCCAACATGCGCGTGATCTCGGGCGCGTCGCTCGGGCTCTTCGCGCTCATCCTCGTGGTCGTACTGTGGTCGCTGATCAGTCCGGGGTCGTTCAAGAAGGCGGTGCACGGACTCTTGCGTACGCTGCCGTGGGCCCGCCGCAAGCTCGAGAACCGGCACGCGGTCGAGCGTCTATTCGAAACCGTCGACCGCTACCACGAACTCATGACGCGCTTCATGGTGCGCGGCAAGACGCTGTTCGCGTTCGGGCTGGTGTTGTCGGCGATCATCTACTTGAACAAGTTCGTGATCGCGTATGTGGTGTTGCGCGGACTGGGTGGGACCGCGGATCTCGCGCACGTGCTCTACATGCAGGTCGTGCTGCTGCTCATTTTCTATTTCTCGCCGTCGCCGGGTGCCTCCGGCTTCGCGGAGGTGACCACGATCGCGGTGATGGGGTCGGTGATCCCGAAGGGATCCGAGGCCGCGTTCGTGCTCTTGTGGCGCTTCTTCACGTTGGTGCTCAACATGATGATCGGCGCCGGCGTACTGGTGAGTTATCTCTCCGGCAAGCGCGGGCGCCGGCACGTCAAGCCGGCCGACTAGTCTCCGCAGTAGTCGCAGCCCTTGTCGAAGACCACCTTCCACGACCCGCCCTTCTCACGACGCCAAATCGAGTTGAAGGTCCCGAAGCGCTTCCCGTCCGCGCCGACCACCGGGCCCGACGAATGCGCCAGCGTCCCCGAATCGTTGACGACGACCGTTTCCGGCGCCCACGAGAAGGGCGCGTTCGGTTGTTCGTAGAGTCCCTTCCACGAATCGACTACCGCTTGTTTTCCGCGCGTCACCGCGTTGCGCCCGAAGAACACCGCGTCATCGGCGACGAACCTCGCGAAGGCGGCGTAGTCGCGGTCGGCCATCGTCTTCGCGAACGCGGTCTCGGCCGCGCGCACTTCCGCTTCGAGCTTGGTGCGCTCGGCATCGCTCATCGCGAACGCGCTCGATGTGAGCGCGGCGAGTGTGAGCGCAGCAATACCGAGTCGGCTGACATACATGCGTTTCATACGAGCACCTCGTGTTGGTTGGAACGGCGCGGGGTGCCGGTCATACGGACGCGACGCCGGAAAAGTTCTAGAACTGCGTCGCGCGCACTTTGGCCGCGACCTGCGGGTCCGTCATTTTGTCGACGGTCTCGATCTTGATCGCGACGCCGCGGAGCTCCGACAACTTCTTCACTTCCTCCGCGAACTCGTTCTTCGCTTGCGCGGGTCCCATGAGCAGCAGCTGGTCGGGCTTTCCCATCGCCTTGATGACGTCCTGGTAGAAGTGGTGCACGTGGAGTTTGTAATTCTCCTCGATGCGGCGCTCGTTGATGGGCGCTTGCGGCCCCCACTTGGTGGCGTTGCCGGTGCGTCCCGCCGCCTTCGGCTGGTGATCCGCTTCGCCTTCCAGCGTGGTCGAGGATTCGCGGCCGTCTTCGATCGTGACCACCACCGCGCGGCGGTGGTCGATCCAAATGCCTACCTTTTTCATGTCATGTACTCCTGTTGAAAAATTCCGGTGAGGCGGGAGCCGAGGGTTTCGATCGCGACCGTGTACATTCGGCGCTCCAGGATGCGGTACAATGCCAGTCTATCAGATGAAGATGGCCGCGTGACGCGCCAACTTCCCCGGGGGCTCGGGTGTAGTAGGAGTGCGGCGGTCCGCGTGGACCGCCCCGGAAGCGAATCTTAAGTTATTTATTATCAGCCAATTAGAGTAGGAGCCGTCATCATGAAACGCTGGATCCCGGTACTCGTTCTCGGACTCGCGGTCGCCATCGGCATCGGGCACTCGCCGGAGCCCGTGCCCGCGCAAGGCGACTCCCCCACCGCGGTGCTCACGTCGTGCAAGGGTCCCGTCACCATCGTGCGCGCGACCGGCGGTCCCGTCGCCGCGACCTTCGGCGCATCGCTCGCCGAAGGCGACGAAGTGAAGACCGGCGCCGACGCCGAAGCCGAGATCATGTTCGCGTCCGGCAATTGGGTGCAGGTCGGCGCCAACAGCAGCATGAAGATCAAGGGACAGCCCGGCGCGAAGCCCAAGGAGCAGAACTTCGAAGTCGTGCAGAATTTCCTGAAGCTCAAGAGCACCGAAGGCACCAGTTCCATCAGCGGCCTTCGTTCAGGAAGCAAGTCCGACGCGCTCGTCGCCGTGTCGCCGTGCCAGACCAAAGTGCGCGACCCGCGTCCCACCTTCGCGTGGACCGCGGAGGACGCCACCCTCGAATTGAACGTCGTCGTGTACAACGAATCCGGCGTGCAGTGGCAGACCACCGTCGCCGGCACGACCAGCGCCGCGTATCCGGCCGACGCCCCCGCGCTCGTCCCCGGCGTCTCCTATTCGTGGACGCTCGAGACGTCCGACCCCATGGTGTCGCCGCCTCTGCGAACGACCGCGTCGTTCTTCGAGATCATTGCGGCCGACGACGTCGCGTCGCTCAACAAGGATCTCGCGAACGTCGACGCCAAGAAGCCCACGCCGACGTCGTATCACCTCATGCGCGCGAGCCTCTTCTTCGACCGCGGCCTCGTCGCCGACGCCATCACCGAAACCAAGGCCGCCGTCGCGACCGACCCCACCAATCCGTCGCTGCACGCCATCCTCGGCCGCCTCTACGCCGAGACCGGCCAAACCAACGAAGCGATGAAAGAGATGGAGAAGTCGCGTTCGTAGCTCCGCGGGGCCGGCGTCGCGCAGTTCGGCGCCGGCCCCTCTTCCTTGCCCTCCCCCGCCTCGCCTGCTAACCTGCCCGCATGGACTCCAAGCGTCTGGGAGGCTATGAGCTTCGCGACGTCCTCGGTGAGGGCGGCATGGGCACGGTTTATCGTGCCCATGACCCGACGTTGGACCGCCCGGCCGCGGTCAAGGTGATCCGCGCGAAGGCGTTGAGCAAGGAGGGCAAGGAGCGCTTCCTCCGCGAAGCGCGCGCGTCCTCGAAGATCAACCATCCGAACATCATTACGATCTATGCGGCGGGCGAAGAGGACGGCGCGCCGTTCATGGCGATGGAGTTGATCGACGGCAAGACGCTGCGCGAGGTGATCGACGCGGGGGGCATCGACTGGCGGGTGGCGACGCGGTGGGTCATCCAGCTCTTGGACGCGCTGCAGCGGCTGCACGCGGAAGGGATCGTGCACCGCGACTTGAAGCCGGAGAACATCATGGTGACGAAGGACGGGGTCATCAAGTTGATGGACTTCGGGCTCGCGCACTTGACGACGCAGACGGCGCTGACGCAGGAAGGCACCACACTCGGCACGGTTCCCTACATGTCGCCGGAGCAGGTGCTGGGGCGCAAGCTCGACGCGCGCAGCGACTTGTTCTCGATCGCGACCATCTACCACGAGATGCTGACGGGGACGCACCCGTTTCGCGGCGAGCACCCGATGGCGGTGATGTACTCGATCCGCAACGAGACGCCGAAGCCGCTCAAGCTGCAGTCGACGGATTGCCCGGTCGCGCTGCAGGCGGTGCTGGATCGGGCCTTCGAGAAGGAAGTCGACAAGCGCTTCGCGGACGCGACGGCGTTTCGCGACGCGATCCTGGAAGTGGTGCCGGAGTTGAGCGGCGCCGCACCCGCGGAGTCGAAGTGGTCGCCGGTGAAACTCGCGCTCTTGGTGGGCGGCGTGTCGGTGGTGGTGGTGGGACTGGGATTGAGCGCGTGGAATCTGGCGAAGAAGCAGACCGCGGAAGCGGCGCGCGAAGCGGCCATCAATCTGAACGAGAGCGGCCAAGCGTACCAAGACAAGGGCGACCTCGCCAACGCGGAGATCAATTACCGGAAGGCGATCGAAAAGGACCCGACCTACGCCATTCCGTATAACAACCTGGGCCAGATGGCGGAGCGCGGCGACGACTTCGCGGGCGCGGACAAGATGTACCGCGAAGCGGTGCGCCTCGATCCCGCGTACTCGGCGCCGCTGGTCGCGATCGGCAACCGGTTCTTCAGCGAGAACAAGACCGACAGCGCGGAGTCGTACTACCGTCGCGCGCTGCGCGGCAACGATCCCGCGCTGGCGGCGAACCAACTGGGCGCGCTGCTCTACGACCGCGGTGACTTCGCGGGCGCGCTTGCGGTCATCGACTCGGGGCTCGTCCACCGGCCGGCCACGATCGTTCTGCCTTATCTGCTCAAGAACAAAGGCAAGGCCGTGGCGGCGCTGGGAGACTCGACCGCGGCGCGCGCGCTGTGGGCGGAAGCGGCCAAGTTGAATCCGCGCGACGACGAGCTGCGTGCGCTCGTGGGCACGCCGTGACGCGACGGTTCGCGTGGTCGATCGCGATCGCCGCGATTCTGATCGCGTGCGCGAAACAGCCCGCGACGGTTCCTGCCGACGCGCGCCGCCCGCTCATCTTCGTCGCCGCCGACGGGCTCGAGTGGTCGGTGATGGAGCCGCTCATTAATAGCGGCAAGCTCCCCACCATCGCGCGTCTGATGGCAAGCGGCACCTACGGCTATTTGGAGTCGATGGATCCCACCTACTCGCCGGTGGTGTGGACCACGATCGCGACCGGCAAGACGCCCGCCAAACACGGCATCGAGCACTTCGTGTACACGGAGAACGGCCGCCAGCACTACTACACGAGCGGTCACCGCAAGACGAAAGCGTTCTGGAACATCCTCTCCGACTACGGTCTCACCGTCGACGTGCTGGGCTGGTGGATGACGTACCCCGCCGAAACCATCCACGGCGTCATGGTCGCGCAGACCAACACCACCGGCGTGCTCGACGATCCCAAGCGCGCGCTGTGGAAGGGCTCGCTGCTGCGCGGCGTCGAAGACCAGGTGACGCCGCCCGAGCGCCAGAACGAAGTGATGAGCATCCTCGAGAACACGGAGGCGTCGTTCGATTCGCTCGCGGTGACCATCTTCGACGGCGCGGTGAACGCGCCCATGTCGCCCTTCACGAAGCTCATGTGGGATCAGTCGCGGTGGTCGTTCCGCGCCGACGCGGTGTACGCGGGCGTCGCGGAGCGCTTGGCCGCGTCGAAGGAGCCGTTCGACCTGCTCGCGGTGTACATCGGCGGGACCGACGTCGCCAGCCACCGCTTCTGGCGCTATGCGCACCCCGAGGATTTCTTCACGCCGCCGTCCGCGCAGGAGATCGCGGACTTCGGGCGCGTGATCGACGACTACTACATTCACCTCGACCACGTAGTCGCCGCGTTGCTGGCGGCGGCACCCGCGGGCACCTCGGTCGTGATCGCGTCCGACCACGGCTTCCACACCGTCAATCCGCGCGGCACCTTCACCGTGGACGAAGCGCCCGACGATTGGAACTCGGGCAACCACCTCGATGCGCCGTCGGGGGTGTTCATCGCGGCGGGGCCGGGATTCGTCGACGCGACGCCCGCCGACACGCTCGCGCTTCCGTTTGCGCGCGGCGATTTGAAAGACGTCGGCGACGTCTACGACGTCCTGCCGACGTTGCTCGCGCTCAAGGACATCCCGGTCGCGCAAGACTTCGACGGAAGCGTGATGGAAAGCGTGATCGAGAAATCGTGGCTGGAGAAATATCCCGTGCGCACCATCAAGACGCACGACGACAAAGCATTCGAGGAAGCGCGCGCGGCGCGCATGCGCGAAGCGGCAGACCAAGCCGAGCGACTCGAACAGCTCAAGTCGCTCGGCTATATCCGCTAGGTGCTAGACCTGGCCGCAAGTCCGCGGCCCAGGCTCCGAATCGAGCTACTCCTGAGACACAACGCTGGTGCCATCGCGATCACTGAACTGCACCGTGAGTCGTGCCTTGGTACCGTTCGTCCAACCCGCCGCGGTCCCAAGTTCAAACGCCGTGGCGTTCTCTTCTGACACCGCACCCAGAATAAACTGGCGTGAATCCGTGTTGGGCCAGTCCCGAACGAAGCGCGTGACGTCAATCCTGGCAATCCCATCATATCCCGGTTCGAGGAGGACCGTTTGCTTCGGCGTCTCGCTGCCGCCCTCATAGAGTTCGAGCACGGGTAGCGCGTTGAAGTCGTCGTCCTCGCTCTCGTTTAGGGAGACGGGCACTTCCAAGATGGCACGGCCAATCCGCTTTCCCACCGCTTCGGCGGGAAGTGCCGCCGTGATCGTCATGATGTTGCCGTCCATCTGAACGTTCTCACTGATGATATCGACTGATGCCGTGTCGGCGGATGCCGACGCGGCAAGAAACAAACCAACGATCAAGAATATGGACTTTGTTCGCATGGTCTTACCTCCCCTTACTTGAGAAGAACGATCTTCTGGGTTTCGCTGTAGCGACCGGCTCGCATCCGCACAAAATACACGGAAGACGCGGTTGGCGATCCGTCGTTCGTCGTCCCGTCCCACACGAGAACGTGGTTGCCGCGTTCTTTCCGGCCGCTCTGGAGTGTTCGCACCAAGTGCCCTTGCACGTCGAACACGTCAATCTGCACGTCCGTCGAGTTCGCGATTCCAAACGGAATCTGAATGATCGGATTGAACGGATTCGGGTGAGCGCGTCCGAGCCCAGTCACCACGACCTCAGGCTTCGGCTGTGGCTCGGGTCGCGGCGAGACCGGATTCGGACCACTCCCGAGCGCGCCCGTGTAGTCCACGCTCCCGCTGATCTTCGACGCGTTCGGGTAGTAGTTTGGCGATCCCGAGTTCGTGTACCAGTAGTTCACCGTGGCCGGAACCGTAGTGCCCACCACTAGGTTCGCCACGTGCTTGGAACTGTTCGACATGAACTTGTTCGCCCCGTAGCCATCGAGATCCGGCTCGCTGTCATCGAAAATCCCCACGCCGGTGTTGTTCGAACTGATGTTGCAGGCTCCCACCGTCGGGTCGGAATTGTCCGTACAGTAGATCCCGACTCCGTTCGACGTGATATCCCCATCGTACGAGGCCGAGTCCATGCAATGGAGAATCATCGGCGAGCTGAAGTGATCGAGGTAAATGCCCGTCGTGTTTCCCGTGATCACGCACTCGTCGATCGACGGCCTCGTCGAGTTGTACAAGGAGATACCAACCGTCGAGTCCTCGAATCGAGTCTCGGAGATCGTGCCGTTGGTCGTGTTGTTCTCCACGTAGACACCAACGCCGTCGTAGACGCCACCCGCATCACCCATGAACCGACTGTGCGTGATGTTGAGCGCAGCGTTGCCACTCAAGTACACCCCGTACTCCATGTAGTCCTCGACCAGAGTCGAGTCGATGGTGGCATCGGTATCGTCCAAGCGGATGCAATCGCCGTTCGAGAGCCGGATCGTCGAATTGTCGATGTCGAGCGTCGTCCCCGACATGCTAATGAGGGCGTCGGAGCCACCGCAAATCGTCGAGTTGTCTATTTCGATCGGGGCGTACGAGTCGATGACGAATTCGGCGTAGCCTATGGTGCAGTGGTTGAACGTGCCACCGTCGCTACCGGCACTGAAGTAGATGCCAGCCCAATCTTCACTCGTGGTTTGCGTCCACGGATGAATCGTGACAGGCTCCTCTTCGGTCCCGTTCACCACGAGCTCGCCATCGACGTTGATCTCCACGCGGCTCACGTCTCCGCCTCCCGCGGCGAGGTCAGCGTTCGAGATCTTGACATGGGTCCCTGCGTCGATCTCCAAGGTTCCGTTCTCAGGAATGGTGACGTCGCCCACAACGTAGACGTTGCCCTCCCAGGTGCGGGTCGATGCTCCAGATGTGAAGACGCCGTAGGCGTACTCGTAGACGAAGTAGTTGAGAGGTATGGTCGCGCTTGAAGGGGATGTCGACGCGGCACCGATCGCCACGACGACGGCCTTGATCGACCGCCCGAAATCCGTAACGACGATGGGACGCGCAATCACGGTGTCTCCGAGGGTTGTCGACGGGGAAAACGTGATCGGCTCGACGAACACGATATCCTGTGGGTGCACCTGCAGCGTGTCCTCTTCGCAGCAGTAGCCGATAACCCACCCGAATGGTGCGATCCGCGAAGTCTCGGGGTAACCAGGGGTCTGGTGCTTCGCGTTCCCCCCGATGCGAATCTCCAACTCGTGTTCGCCGTCATCCTCGTAATACTCGCCCGCGCGGAACACGACGTAATCCGTCCCGTACTGCGCCACGTCGATGTAGTCGGTCGAACCGTCCCCATCGCTCACGGGTAGCGGGGCGTCCCCATCTTCGTAGATGCCAGACAGGGTCGTCATTGTATTCTCGTGGTCATCGGTCAACACGTGCTCGGGAAGCACGACCCGAACGTTCCAGCAACCCGCGTGGTTACCGCCGCCGGGCCCGGGATTCTCCGGGCAATCCACGGGCGACGCCGGCGTAGCACCCTGTGCGTACCAAGAGCAGTTGTCAAGGAACAGGGCAAAGTTACGCACGGTGTTCACCGCCCCGAGCCCGAACTCACCGTGGGCGCCGAAATCCGGCGCGTTGCAGAATTTGGCGCTGAGGAAGTTGGCGAACACCTTGTTAAGTCGGTCAGTCGCGTCCGCTCCGCCGACCCACGAGTAGTCGGTGTCCCACAGCGTACTCGCAAGACCGGATAGGCGCATGCGCGTCGCGGCGGTCAGATCACTGTGAATCCAGCGGTACAACAGATCATCGGTTGGGTCGGCGGCGTTGCCCTTGAAGACCTCGTAGAGATGGATTGCCCACATCTTCTCGATCTGGTACTTCGAGTTGAGGTCACAATCCTCGTACCGCAGGACGCTCGCGTCGTACGGAAGGTCGAAGACCTGGGTTCGCCAGGCATTGAGAAGATACTCGGCAAGGGTCGACATTGTCTCATTAGCTGATTCGTATCCCCCAACTGATCCGTTCGCAGCCCAGCAGAGGTGTTGGAGCTCATGGCCGATCCCGAGGCCCAACACCACTTCCATCGAATTGCTAGGGGATGCGTTTATCGTGACCTCGTTGCGACTTTGAAACGAGTATCCATTGCACGCGTAGCCATAGTTTGACGGACACGGGCTCGGCAGGTCCGCCGTGTCATAAAGGCGGATCTTGATCTTCGTGTACGTCGAGTCCGTGCCATAGATATTGAACCGAACTCCCGCATGCGACTCGTTTGAGTCCGCTTCCTCACGGGTGAAGTACGCCCAGACAACCCCGAAAACGTCGTCATCGGTGACCGTCGTGTCGTTACTCATGATCGCCCCGATGACGTCCTCCCATTCGCTTTGCGACCAGCGATCGGACACACCGTCGCTCACGTACAGGTCGAAAACTTGTGAGAACGCCAGGAAGATCGACGGGAGATCGAACTCATTGGGGTACGTCTCCGTGTCCTCCCCGAACGGATGCAGAATGTCGTAGAGGCCGCTCGCGATCGTGAGCGCGGAGTCCGACATTTCGCAAACCGGGAACTCCACTTCCTGCCCAAGCGCGGGCATCCAGAACAGCGAGATAGAGAAGAAAACTAACAGAAAGACGAGAATTGAACGATAGGACACCATGGTGTCCACCTCCCCAGGTCTAAGCCGCTACAAAGTTGTACTCAATTGCGGCCGCGAAGCCGATATTCTCGGCTTGGGCATCACCCCCTTTCTTGGCAGGGAAAGAGTCTCTGGATCTTATACCCTACCGGTACAACGCCTTGATCCCACCCCAGGTCGATGTCGCCGCTGGAACCGGACGGCAATCAAAGGACTGCGGAGTGCCAGGGAACCCATGCGCGCCTGGACAACCGCAGCCGCTGGTCCCCTCGACAAACAGGTCGCCAACGAAGGTCGCGACCGGAACCATGTCGCAGCGAATCGCTTCCACGGTCTGCGCCGAAGGATGTGGTACCACAAGCACCTTGCTGCAGTTGCTCGACGTCCCGTACGACATATAACTGATCGTCACTAGAAGCTCTTGGTCCGCGCCGACGACACAACGGCCATAGCAGATCGTAATACCATCCTGGGTATTCCCCTGCGTCGTGGCAAAGTGGTGGACTTCGGAGAGGTACGTCAACGTGGCGCCTGGGCCGGTCTGGATTCTGAAGCGCGATGCGATGGACCCGGTGTTGAAGCGATGGAGGACGTACAGTGTCTTGACGCCGGGACCGTTGTCGTACAAATAGCACACAGGGATATATTCATGCCCTGATAACGTGATCGAACCCTCAAACGCCGACGCCGGCCACGCAAAGATGGCGCTGATCACGACGGCAAGCGTGAACGTCAGGTTCACTATGCATCCTCGAACTCTGCTGTCGGTCATGGCGCGACCTCACACGGATGTTGCGCAAACCAGGCGACTGCCTCTCGTCACGTTGACCAGTTACGCGCAGCACAGCGTTAGAGAGTGCCTAGTCGACACAGGGACTGGCGCGTCCTTACCAGAGCCTCTCCTGGCGGCTCGCTGCCACCAGGCGTGGCCGGGGACCAAAGTGGGCCGGTACTGCAGGGACCGTCTTGAGTCCCGCGACCGTTTATCGGGCGGCTTTCAAAAGTAAGCCTACCAACTGCGGACTATTTTGTCCACTATTATCTCTTGCCCCGCCAAAGAAATCTCTGCACAGCGACGCGCAACGACGTTTTGATTCGCCGTAACTCGACGGAAGCGTGATGGAAAACGTGATCGAGAAATCGTGGCTGGAGAAATATCCCGTGCGCACTATCAAGACGCACGACGACAAAGTATTCGAGGAAGCGCGCGCGGCGCGCATGCGCGAAGCGGCAGACCAAGCCGAGCGACTCGAACAGCTCAAGTCGCTCGGCTACATCCGCTAGGCGCTATTTGAGGAGCACCATCTTTTTGGTCTGCGAGAACTTTCCGGCCACGAGCTTGTAGAAGTACACACCGCTCGCCACCTTCGCGCCGGTATCGTTCATCCCGTCCCACGTGACGCGATACACATCCGCCCGCTGGCGTTCGTTCACGAGCGTCCGCACCTTCCGCCCCGCCACGTCGTAGATCGTGAGGTTCACCTGGTTGTCGCTCGCGATCCCGTACTTGATCACCGTCGTCGGATTGAACGGGTTCGGATGGTTCTGGTCGAGCTGGTTGCTCACCCGATACGTCACCGAGTACGGCCCGTACTCCGCGCCCAGCCCGTTGTCCGCCACCTCGCGCAGCTTGTACCAGTAGGTCCGGTTCGCGCTCAAAGTCGCGTCGCGATACTCGTACACGCCGCCATTCGTCGACCCGCTCGCCGTCACCATCTCCTTGGTCACGACGTCGTAGCGCCCGTCCTTCTCCTGCGAGCGAACCACGTCGTACCCCTGCATGCCGGATTCGAACGACGTCTCCCAGCGCAGCACCGCGCTCCCGTCTTCCATTGTCACGTCGAAGGACTTCAAGCGCGTCGGCACCGGCATCTCGATCATGAACGGCACGATGCTGTCGCCCTGTTTCTTCCCCTTCGACACCAGCGTGATGCGCAGGAACGCGTGCGGGTAGTACCCCTGCGGAACGTTCCACACGAAGCTGCCGTCGTTCGAGGTGTTATGCGCGATCGTCAGCCACTCGTCGTCGTTGTTCTCGATGTTGTCCTCCGCCGCCTCGACTTCGATCCCGCTCACCAGGTCATCGTCGTCGTCGTCCTCGTCGCCGTCGCAATCGTGGTGGTGGTCGTCATCGTCGTGACGGTTCGCGGTCCATTCGATGTTGACCTTGTCGTACGGGCCCTGCGGCGATTCCCACTCGATCGTGAAGGGCTGGGCCGCCGGCACACTCTGGTGGTTCGCCGGCTTGTGGATGCTCGGGCGCAGGACGCGCAGGACGTCGGTCCCTTCGAACTCGTCGTCGCCGATCGCGCCCTTCACCACCACGTCGACATTCTCGCCGTTCTCCGGCAGCGCGTCGATGAACTCGCCGCGGCAGAAGCGCACCGTCACGTCTTCGATCCCATCCTCGTTCTTGTCGCCGAAGCTTTCGCGCCCCGGAATCGCGAACACGGTGTCGAACACGCGCACGGTCGACAAGTCGATCTCGCGTACGTTGCGCGGCGGCGAGACCTGGATCACGCCCGACACGTACTTGCCGTTCGACTTCACGTTGAGCGTGCGCGGCGTGATGCGGAAATACGCCTCGATGGGCCCGAAGCCGGGGCCGTACACCGACAGCGACTTGCTGCCCGCGTTGGCCACGATCACGCGCCCGCTGCCCGACGGATCCACCGCGACGTCGGCGGGGTCGTCGCCCGTCACGAGGCGCCCGACTTCGCGCGTTTCCACCGTGAAGCTGGCGGCGCCGTCCGGGTTCTTGACGCCCACACCCGGAATCACCTCGAGCGCGACGATGATCACTTCGTTGCTGTCCTCTTGCACGAGGTACAACAACGTACCGTCGGCCGAGATGGCGACGCTCTTCGTCCCCGACCCGGTGCCGATGGTAGCGAGCACTTGGTTCTGCGACGGCGAGCCGGGCTGGATGTCGAAGATCGCGAGCGATCCGTTCGTCATCAGCACGAACAACATGGTGCCGTCGGGCGAGACCGCGAGGCTCTTGGTGCCGCTCGCGGTACCGATGGTGGCGGTGACCGCGTACGAATTCGCTTCGATGACGACGAAGCCGAGGTCGCCGCCCACGTAGATGCGGGCCCCGTCGCCCGAGATG
Organism: uncultured bacterium; assembly: GCA_964560355.1. Taxonomy (GTDB): domain Bacteria; phylum Krumholzibacteriota; class Krumholzibacteriia; order WVZY01; family JAKEHA01; genus JAKEHA01. The sequence continues at coordinate 22,778 of CAZLLI010000008.1, forward strand.
GCGACGCTCTTCGAGCCCGACGCGGCGCCGATGGTGGCGGTCACCTGGCGGTAGGTCGCGCTGGTGTTGTCGCCGTCGATCACGCTGACGTCGCTCGAGCCCGCGTTGGCGACCAGAATGCGACCGCCGTCGGGGAACACCGCGATGTCGGTCGGGTTGGTGCCGACCGTGATGGTTGACACCACCGTGTTGAAGGTCGGCGACGCGGAGTCGACGTCGATCACCGACACCGTGCCCGAATTGAAGTTCGCCACGTACGCGAAATCGCTCGCGGGATCGATGACGATCGCGACCGGCTGGTCGCCCACCGGAATGGACGGGAACGTCGCCTGCCCTTCGACGTCGACCGGAATCACGACGTCTCCGCCCGCGCTCACGCTGTAGCACAGCGCGCCGTCGCCGGTGATGGCGCAGCTCTTGGTGCCCGACGCCGTGCCGATGGTGGCGATGACGTCGTCGATGGGCGATGTGTTCGGCACCAAGACGGTGAACGGCGATGTGTTCGACGTGAGCGCGCCGCGCGTCACGCTGACCGCGCCCGACGCCGCGCTCGCGGGAACCACGACGCGCAGGAAGTCGGTGCCGGCCGCAATGGGAGTCGCACTCGCGCCCGGGAAATTGACCGTGTTGTTCGCCGGCACCGGGTCGAAGCCGACGCCCGAGATGGTGACGGCGACGCCGGTGAGCGCGCTCGGCGGCGAAATGGCCGCAATGCGCGGCGGCGGCGGCGCCTGCGTGGTGAACGCGGAGTTGCCCGGCGTGGTGAGTGCTCCGCCCACCGCGTCTTCGATCGCCGCCGTGTACACGACGCGAATCTGCTGGCTGTACGGCAGCGACGAGAGCGGCGTCAGCGACACCTTACGGTTGCTGTCGGTGAATCCGACCGCGGCCGGGATGCTGGGACCGCCCGGCAGCTCGAGGTACAGCGACCCGGGCGCGATCGAACCCGGCGCGATCGCGCGGCTGAACGTCGTCAGCACCGCGGTCGTCACACTCACGTTGTTGGTGCTGTTGATCGGCAGCACTTCCGAGATCGTGAGCGGCAGTGCGTCCGGATTGGGCGACGCCGTCGCGGTGAACACGGTCGGCGAACCGAACAAATTCGACGAGGTCGCGCTCACGGTTTGCGTGCCGGTCGACGGACCCAGTCGCCACACGACCTGCGCGAAGCCTTGCAGATCGCTCGACACCACCATCACGTCGGACTCGGTATCGCCGACGCGCAGCGCGCCGCCGCCCGAGGTGACGCGGAAGGTCACCGGAATGCCCGGGCTCACGACGGGGATGAAGATCTCGCCTTGGTTGACGTGGCCGGCCACCGCGATGCGCAGCGGTGCCGTCAGCAATTGTCCGGCGACGCCGGTCTGGTTGTTGCCCGAAGCAAGCGTTAGGTTGTCGGCGGGCGTGAAGTCGAACACGCGCACGCTGTCGTAGAAGGCACTCGCCATGTACGCGCGGTTGCCGTCGGGCGTGAACTCGAATTCGTTGGAGACGAAGGTGTCGAACAATCCGACCGTGTTGATCGACCCAGAGGGATCATCAATTTGGAAGTACTGCAACCCGCTCCCCTCTTGGGCGCGCAAGCCGACATCCGCCTTGGGCGAAATGCGGATGCGTTCCGCGTACATGCGGCTCGCGGTGACGTTGATCGGGTACGTATCGAAGAGCGACATCGCGTACGGAGGATTGCCGATGTTGAACTCGAAAATGGTGCGCGTGGCCGGCCCTTGCAGCTGCAGACACTGGACCAGAATCTTGCTGCCGTCGGGATAGACTGCGAGCGAAAGCGGCGTCGGCGCGGGCGCGCCCGGCAACTCGTGGACGCCTTGGACGAGACCGAATTCGATGCCGCGGTCGTCCATGTCGACGGTGAGCACCGCGTCCGGGTTGCGAATGGCGACGTACGCCGCCAGACCGGAGGGATGGAAGGCCATGTCGAGGGCGCCGCCGGTACCGCCGGTTCCGAAGCCGCTCAGATTGATCATGGGCGTTCCGTCGAAATGGTTCGCGGTGCCCATGATCTGCACGGTTTGGTCGCCCGCGCTGACGAGCAGCACGCGGTTGTTGGGGCTCGTCTTCAGGTTGGTAAGGGCGCCGTGGCCGAGGTCGTCGCTGTTGCGAAGATTCCCAAACCCAGGATCGCTCGGGCTGGAGCGGAACGACATCACGTGCGGGTCGCCGTTGCCCGTCACGTAACCGGTCTTGCCGTCGGCGGTGATCGCGATATCTTCGATCGCGCTCGTGAAGTACTGGAAGCGGTCGATCTCGCGGTGGAAGGTCGGGCTCCCGGGACGAATGTCGTACGCGATGACGTAGCCGTCGCCGGTGCCGACCAGAATCGAGTTGCCGTCGGGGTTGATGGCGAGCGCGTCCTCGAAGTCGGAGACCACGCTGTTGTCGATCGGGCCCGCTTCGCGCACGTTGGTCTGCAGCGGAGACGGCAACAGAACTTGGAACGCGAGTGAGTTCGAGATCTCGACGTCGGTACTGCCGGAACGCGTCACGTGCACGTTGACGGGTCCGCTGGTAGCACCCGCCGGCACCACCACGGAAACTTCCGTCTGCGAGTGCAGGCTCGGCGTCGCGCTGACGCCGTTGAAGTCGACGGAGGCGACGTCCAAGTCCAGCGGGTCGCCGAACAGGTCGCCGCTCAACACCACGCGCGAACCGACGCGCGCCGCCTGCGGGTACACCGAGTGCAGCGCGGGACCCGCTCCGATGGTGGTGACGAGCATGCGCGCCGGATTTTGCACCGTTCCGTCGCCCTGCAGAACCGAGAGCGCGTAGACGCCGTCGGGCGTCAGCGCGATGTCGACCGGGTTGACGAGCGCGTCGATATCCTCGATCACGGTGCGGAAGGTCGGGCTCGCGATGTCGAGGTCGACGATCTTGAGGTTGTCGATCTCGCGGTCGGAGGCATAGATGTAGCGGCTCGCGGGCGTCACCACGGCGCCGCGCAGCGAGCCGCCGGTCTGGATGTCCTGCACCTTGAACGGCGCGCTGCCCGTCAAGTTGATCACCGAGATGCGGCCGTCGCCGTGGGTGACGTACGCACGCGTTTCCGTGGGCTCGATGACGACGTCGCGCGGGTCGGCGCCGACCGTGATCGACGTGAGCAGCGTCTCCGCTTGCACACTATAGAAGAGGAGCGACCCCGTGTCGGTGAGCGCAAGCAGCTGCGCGCCGGACTGCGTGACCGCCATCTCGCCTTGCAGGCTCGCGCCGTTGGGCGTGGGCATCGCGTTCACCTGCTGCTGATAGGTCGCGCTGCCGAGCTGGATGTCCCACACCTGGATTTCGTTCGCGTCGGTGGCGACGAACGCGCGATAGCCCGACGGTTCGACGACGATGCCTTTGGGGCCCGCGCCGAGGTCGAGTGTCGACAGCACCGTGTTGAACAAGAGACCCGTAGTCGGGTCGGAGTTGATCTCGAGCATCTCGCGGCTCGCCGTGCTCACACCGTACACGCGGCGGCCCGAAGGTGTCGGCGATACCGCGTCGACGCCGCCCGGGTACGCGATCGGCGTCGCGATGAGATAATTCGGCAGCGCGGGGCTGACGACGATCGCGTCGACGCCGGTGCTGTTCGCGACGTAGGCGTAGCCGCCGTCGGGAACCACCGCGATCTCGTTCGGCGCACCGGTGAGATTGACTTGTCCCGACGCGAAACCGCGCGCGATCTCGGCCGCGGTCAGCACCGTGAACGTGAGCGGATTGGTAGCCTGGAGGTCGGCGTTGGTCACCACCACCGAACTGGTGAGCGCGCTCGCGGGAACCGTCACCACCAACTTGGTCGCGGTGGCGGACGTCACCGTCGCGGGAATGCCGCCGAACTTCACCGTGGCGGGCGGACTCGTGTCGAAGCCGCGACCCGTGATCACGACGGTGGTGCCGGTGACGCCCTTGTTGGGCGAGAGGCTGGTCGCGCTCACCGGCGGCTCCGGCTCGGTGTCGACGTTCAGAATGAACGGCGACTCGAGCGGGTTTCCGAACTGGTCCTTGAGCCCCGTGGCGAGCGTCATGCGATACGACTCGTCGAACGCGAGCGGCGGGCTGGGCGTGAAGACGATCTTGCGGCCTTCTTCGATGATGCCGATGTTGCCGCCGCGCAAACGATTCGTCCCCAGCTCGCGGAATTGGAAGTTGCCCGTGATGGTGTGGGGATCGATCTTTTCCGAGAACGAAACCACGTAGGCGGCGTCGATGGCGACGTCGCTCGCGTTGTCGCTAGGATTGCTCGACACCACGAAGGGCGCCACGGCGTCGATGTTGGTGATGAATTCGATCGATTCGACCGGGTTGCCGCCGTTGATCGTGATCGGCATCGCCAGGAGCGGATTGTCGTTCGCGGACTCCGCGGCGTCGTACCCTTCGGGCACGAAGTTCTCGACCGCGATCTGCGCGATGAGCGCGTTGATGTTGCCCGGCTCGATGAACCCGATCTCCTCGGCGCCGTCGAGCGGGTGGATCCACACCGTGTACTGTGCGTCGGCGAGACCCGGGAAGGAGAAGCGTCCGTTGGGCAGCGTGTACTCGCAACCCACCGTGTCCCCGGCCTGCTTCAAGAACACGATCGCGCCCGGCACGGGGTCGTCGGTCTGCCCGTTGGTCACGACACCTTCGATGCGATTCGAACCCGCGAGCGCGCCCGGCGTCCCGTAGGCCTTGAAGAACACGTTGCGGTCGTCGGCTTCCAGCGTGCGCGCGGCGAGACCCCCCGGCAGCACGTAGAACATGGTCGACGACTGAATCGCCGAGTGCGAGATGCCGAACAAGTGACCGGCTTCGTGCGTCGCGACACTCTGGATGTCGACGCCGGGGCCCGAGCCGCCGACCTTGTACGTCTTGGTCGGGTTGAAGATCATGTCGGCGTCGTAGATCTCGCCCTTGCGGTACACGCGATTCGCGATGGTGGTGTCGGTGTCGAAGCTGGTCGACAAGCCCACCGCGAGCACCATGGGTGAAAACGGATAGGTGTTGTCGACGAACGTCACCAGGTTGACGCGGTCGAGGCCGTTCGCCACCCCCTGCGACGTCGTGCCCCCGTACGTGACGTTGAGATTGGTGTTGGGGACCGCCAGCCACGCGCTGACGGCGTTCTGGATCGCCGTGATGTCGGTGCCGTTGGTGATGTTGGGTGCCGCCGTGCTATTGATGACGTACGGAATCGTCGCATCTTCGACGCCCCAATACTCGATGTGGCGCCCGCCCACGAACGCGTCGATGCACCCGTCGCCGTTGCGATCGAAGTGCGACGAATTCTGTCCGGGGCATGCGTCCACCGAATCGGGGACGCCGTCGCCGTCCGCGTCGTCCGGGATCAAACCCGACGACGTGAACGCGCCGAACGTCAGGAACACCACGACCACCGACAACTTCAGGAGCGCTGTCTTCATAACGGCCCTTTCAATTTGCTCCCCCGCAACGTCGATTGATTACTTCAACAACACCATTTTTTTGGTCTGCGTGAACTTGCCGGCCACGAGCTTGTAGAAGTACACCCCGCTCGCCACCTTCGCGCCGGTATCGTTCATCCCGTCCCACGTGACACGGTACACATCCGCCCGCTGGCGCTCGTTCACGAGCGTCCGCACCTTCCGCCCCGCCACGTCGTAGATCGTGAGGTTCACCTGGTTGTCGCTCGCGATCCCGTACTTGATCACCGTCGTCGGGTTGAACGGGTTCGGATGGTTCTGGTCGAGCTGATTGCTCACGCGGTACGTCACCGAGTACGGACCGTACTCCGCACCCAACCCGTTGTCCGCCACCTCGCGCAGCTTGTACCAGTAGGTCCGGTTCGCCGATAGCGTCGCGTCGCGATACTCGTACACGCCGCCGCTCGTCGACCCGCTCGCCGTCACCATCTCCTTGGTGATGACGTCGTAGCGCCCGTCCTTCTCCTGCGACCGAACCACGTCGTAGCCCAGCATGCCGGATTCGAACGACGTCTCCCAGCGCAGCACCGCGCTCCCGTCCTCCATCGTCACGTCGAAGGACTTCAAGCGCGTCGGCACCGGCATCTCGATCATGAACGGCACTTCGCTGCTGCCGACCTTCAGGCCGAACCACAACAGCGTGATGCGCAAGCGCGCGTTCGGGAAGTAACCGAACGGCACGTTCCAGGTGTAATCACCGTCGTTGTTGACGTGGTTCGCAATCAGAATCCAGTCGTCGCTGGCGACGTCCGCGCTTTCGTCCAAGCGTTGCAGCTCGTCCATCTCGCTGACCGTCGCCAGGCCGCCCATGTCCTCCGAATCGACGTGGAAGTCACAGTTGATGTGATCGGCGTCGTCGCCGTTCTGGCGCCACTCGATCTTCACTTGGTCACACGGCAAGATCTGCAACGGCGTCGTCCAGCGGAACGTGAAGGGTTGTCCCGCCGGCAAGCGCTCGTTCTCCTCCGGCCGCGTGATGGTCGGACGCAAGACGCGAATGTCGTCGTGCCCTTCGAACTCCTCACCCGCCGCGATGCCCGTGCACACCACGTCGATGTGTTCCCCGTTCTCCGGCATCGCGGCCAGGAACGCGTCGCGGCAGAACAGCATCGAGAGGTCGTCGATGCCGTCGTGATCCACGTCGTCGATGTAGTGGAGCCCCGGCGCGATCGGCACCGTGCCGAACACGCGCACGCTGGCGAGATCGACGTCGTGCACGTTGAGCGGCGACGGCAGCTCGAGGATGCCGAGCACGTACAAGCCCGGGAGCTTGGGAATGATGATGCCCGGCACAACCTTGAAGGTCGCCTGCACCGCGGTGAACGCGCGGCCGTACACGGTGATGGTGCGGTCGCCCGTGTTGGTGACGACGACGCGCCCGCTGCCCGACGGATCCACCGCGACGTCGGACGGGTCGTCGCCGGTCACGAGCGTTCCGACTTGCCGCGTGCGCACCGTGAAGGCCGACGCGCCGTCGGGGTTCACCACGCCGACGCCCGGAATCAATTCGATCTCGATGATGACGACTTCGTCGGAGTCCTCCTGCACGAGGTAGAGCAGCGTGCCATCGCCCGAGACGGCGACGCTCTTGGTGCCGTTCGCGGTCCCGATGGTCGCGACGACGCTGTTCTCGGAGGGACTGCCGTCCTGGATGTCGATGACGAGCAGTTCACCCGCGTCCGTGAGCGCGAACAGGAGCGTCCCGTCGCCGGAGATGGCGACGCTCTTGGTGCCCGACGCAGTGCCGATCGTCGCCGTTACTTCGTAGCCGGTGCCTTCCGTCGCGCGCATCACCAGGATCGACGTGTTGGTTCCCACGTACAGCGTGCCGTCGCCCGAATACGCGACGCTCTTGCTGCCCGAGGCCACGCCGATGGTGGCGACGACCTGGTTGTAGGCGACACTCGTCTCGTCGGTGTCGACGATGCTGACGTCGCTCGAGCCCGCGTTGGCCACCGCGAGGCGGTCGCCGTCGGGCGCGATGGCGAGGTCGGTCGGATTCGCGCCCACGTTGATCGACGTGACCACGCGGTTGAAGTCCAACGACGTCTGGTCGACATTGATGAGCGACACCGAGCCCGAGCCGAAGTTCGCGATGTACGAGAGACTGTTCGCCGGGTGCATGACGATCGCAACCGGCTGGTCGCCCACCGGAATGGACGGGTACGTGGTTTCGTCTTCCAGGTTGACCGGGATGACGACGTCGCCGTCGGTGCTCACGCTGTAGCACAGCGCGCCGTCGCCGGAGAGCGCGACGCTCTTGGTGCCGTTGGCTTGGCCAATCGTCGCAACCACGTCGTCGATGCGCGAGGTCGAACGCTCGAGCACCGCGAACGCGACCGAGTTCGACGTGCTCGCGCCCACCACTACGGTGACGGGGCCGGAGAGCGCGCCGATCGGCACGTTCACGCGCAGCGCGTCCGACGTCCCCGAGATCGGAGTCGCGGCGACGCCGTTGAACATCACCGTGTTGGCGGAGAACACCGGGTCGAAGCCCGTCCCCGAGAGCGTCACCGGAACGCCTTCGATCGCGCTCGGCGGCCACACCGACGACAAACGCAGCGGGGTCGCCGCAATAGTGGTGAAGCTGCTCACGGTCGGGTTGGTGAGCGCACTCCCGCCCGGCGCCGCGATGGCGCCGGTCAGCACGATTTCGTACGCGGTGGCCACATTCAGCGCCGCCGACGGCGTCACCGAAATCTTGCGATCGGAGTCGGTGAAACCGAACGTCGCCGGGAGCGCGGGGCCCGTCGGCGCGGCGCGCAAATAGAACGACGCCGAGCTGATGGTCGCCGGGTCGATGGGACGGCTGAACGTCGCGAGCAACGCCGTCGACGGGCTGATGTCGCTCGAACCATTCAGCGGCACGACCTCCGCGAGCGACAGCGGCAGCGTGGTCGGGTCGTCGCCGGCGTTGGCGTGGAAGGTCGCTCCCGCGCGGCCGATGACGAACGCGTTGGCGTTGAGCGTCTGGTCGCCCAGCGCCGCGCCGAGTTTCCAATCGACTTGCGCGAATCCTTGCTCGTCGGCCGCGACGACCACCGACGCGACCGGTCCCCCGGCGGTTAGGATTTCGCCGCCGCCACCCGTCACCGTGAACACGACGGGAACGCCTTCTACCGAGCCGCCCGACGAAGACGTCAGCTGCACGCGCGCCGGCGCGGGCAGGGCCTGGTCGGCGACGCCGTTCTGATTGTCGCCCGACACCTTGATGATGTCGCTCACCGTCACGAAGTCGAACGATTGAATCTGCCCCGCCGACTGGTTCGCGACGTAGAGACGTGTTCCGTTCGGCGTGAACGCCATGTCGAGCAGGTTCTGGGTGAGGAACGGAACGTCGGCGGGACCCGCGGAACAATCGGTGTTCCAGCGGAACAGGCCCGTGCTGCCGAGCGAGCGAATCGCCAAGTCGCCCTGCGGGGCGAGCGCGAATCGCTCCCGGTTGGTCGGCCCCACCGACTCCAAGTTGGTCTCGCAGGAGGTCAAGAAGGTCGGATCGGCCGGCGCGTTGGTGCTGTAGGTTTGGACGATGTACGGATACAGGTCGGTGTAGAAGTACCCGTACACGTACAGGCTCAAACCGTCGCCCGACACGGCCAGGGACCAAATCTCCGTGAGTCCGGTTGCGAAGGTCATCACGCTGACACCGAAGTTGGGGCTGGAGAAGTCGGTGTCGAAGATTCGGATCAACCCGTTCTGAAGAGCCACGTACGCGACGCGGCTGCTCGGATGGTGGACGACGTCCACCACCGTTTGGCCCGTGCCGGTGCTGTCGACGAAGCCAGGCGCGATCCCCTGGGACACGCCGCCGGCGGTCAAGATCATGACGTTGTCGGACGTGCCCCGCGTTACCGTTACCACCGTGCGGTTGTTAGAGCTCGTGGTGACGAACGGAATCGTCTGGTTGGGAGTCGGGACCGCGGGACCGCGCGCCAGGAAACGCGGGTCCGCGGGATCCGCGTAGAAGGTCTGGATCCGGCGCCGGTCGGCGAGGTCCTCCTCACCGCCCGCCACGAACGCCACCTTGCCGTCGGCGGTGATGGAGATGTCGCTCACGACGTCGCCCGTACCTCCGGTCCCAAACGTCCCGATGTGCTTCTGGAAGTTCGGACTCCCGGGACGAATGTCGTACACGTTGACTTCGTTCGACCCACCGCAGCCGGTGTAGAGATACTCGCCCGAAGGCGAGATCGCGACCGCCGGCGTGATGTAGTCGCAGACGGAGAGCGCCGGGTTTCTCGGCAAGTTCCCCGAGAAGCGGATGTTGCCGGTATTCGACGGCTCGATGATCTCGAAACGCATCGGGTTCGAGGCCATTCCGGACGTCGCACCCGACATCGTGAAGATGCACTTGGCCGGACCGGTCGTTGCGCCGGCGGGCACCGTCGCCAACACGGTGGTGAGCGTCACTTGCTCGGCGACGACGGTGGTGCCGTTGAAGTCGACTTCCATCACGCCGGGGTCTTCCCCGACGCCGGCCAGCGTGAAGACCACCTGCGTACCTGGCTGGCCCGCGGTCGGAACCATGCTCATGAGCGTGGGGCCGAGACCGATGGTCGTGACCGAGAGGCGCGGTCCCGACGCGACGTCGCCCTGCAGTACCGAGTACGCGTAGACGCCGTCGCTCGAGACGGCCACGTCGACCGGGTTCGCCATTTGCGGCGCGTTCTCGATGACGCTGCGGAAGGTGCCGTGCGTCTCGTCGAGGTCGACGATCGGCATGTTATTGAGCTCGCGGTTCGACGCATATAAATAGAGACCGGCCGGCGTGGTGTCGAGGCCGCGAATGCCGCCGCCGGTCGAGATGTCCTGCACGAAGAACGGCGCGCCTTCGACGCTCACCACCGAGACGACGCCGTTGCTCCCGCCGACGTACGCGCGCTGGCCCTGCGGGTCGATGACGAGATCGCGCGCGTTCGGATTGACAGTGACGCGGCTCTCCAGCGTATCGGGGCCGAGCGCGAAGAAGAACAGCTCGCCCGATCCACCGACGGCGATCAGCTGATCGCCCGCCGGCATGATGGCCATGGGCCCGACCAGGGAGATGCCGTCGGGCGCGCGCAGCACGCTCACCTGCTCCTGATAGTTGACGCTCCCCAGCCGAATGTCCCACACCTGCACTTCGCCCTGGTCGGTCGAGATGTACGCGCGGTAGCCGAACGGATCGACCACGATGCCGCGCGGCGCGGCTCCCAGCGGGCGCGACGCGAGTATGGTGTGGAACAACAGCCCCGACGACGGATCCGACATGATCTCGATCATCTCGTCGCTGGTCTCGTTGACCGCGTAGACGCGATTGCCGTCGGGCGACGCCGCGACGTCGACGAAGACGCCGGGGTTCGCAATGAGGACGTGCGACAAGTAGCCGCCCAGGGTCGGGTCGACCACGACGGCTTCGACGCCGCCGCCGACGGCGGCGTACGCGTAGCTTCCGTCGGGTGCGAGTGCGAGCGCGTTGGGCGCCGACGAGAGCGGCGCGCTCCCGCTCTCGTAGCCGCGCGCGACTTCCGCTTGCGAGAGCACGGTGAAGACGAGCGCGTTGCTCGTGGTCGCGTCCGGGTTGGTGACGACCACGTCGCCCGTCTCCGCAAGGTCGGGCACTTGCACGAGAATGCTGTTGGGAGTCAGCCGCGCGACGGGAGCGTCGGCGCCGTTGAGCGTCACGGTCGCGCCGGGGTCGAACCCGCGCCCATTGATCACGATCACGTTGCCGACCACACCCTTGTTGGGCGCGAGGCTGCTGATACTCACGGGGGGCTCGGCCTCGGTGGTGATGCTCATTTCGAAGCTGCTCGCGAGCGCGTTGCCGGCGAGGTCTTCCAAGTCGGAGTCGAGCGTTAGCGTGTACGTGGTCGAAAATGCGAGCGGTGCGAGCGGCGTGAACACGATCACGGAGTCGTCGTCGAGCACCGCGATGTTACCGGCGACACCGCCCGCGCCGCTGCGGAACGAAAAGGCGTCGGACAGCGTCGAGGTAGCGATGCGCTCGGAGAAGCGAATCACGTAGGCGCCGTCGATGGCGGCACCGGTGGTGCCGTCGGAGGGACTCGCGCTCATGACCACGGGCGGTTCGGCGTCGATGTTGGTGACGATCGCGACCGTGGTGGTACTGCCCGCGGTCACGGCGACCGCGGTGCGGTCGTTGGAATCGTCGGTGTTCGATTCCGCCGCGTCGTATGACTCCGGCAAGAAGTCGACCGCGATGTTTTGGGAAATGAACGCGTTGACGTTGCCCGTGGTCATGTAGTCGATGGGCGAGGTGCCGTCGAGCGGCCGAATGGAGACGAAGTAGTCGCCGTCGGCCAGGCCGATGAAGGTGAACGAACCGTCGGGCATCGTGAAGTCGCACGCGCTGGTGTCGTTCGTCGCCTCATTGATCACGAACACGATGGCGCCGGGGACGCCGTCGCTCGTCTGCCCGTTGACGACGGTCCCTTCGAGGCGGCTCGAGTTCGACATGGTGGCCGCGCTGCCGTACGCCTTGCGGAACGCCGCGACGTCGTCGTCTTCGAGCGAGCGTGCGTTCTGGCTCGGGGGCAGCACGAAGTACATGGTCGACGTGCGCACCGCGGTGTGCGAGAGGCCGAGGATGTGTCCCGCTTCGTGCGTCGCCACGCTCTGGATGTCGCGCACGCCGGGCGACGCCGAGGTGCCGAACGTGAACGCGGGGTTGAAGATCATGTCGGCGTCGAAGATTTCGCCGGGGCGGTACACGCGCGCGTCGATCAGCGTGTCGGTCTCGAAGCTCGTCGTGAGGCCGACCGCGAGCGTCGACAGCCCGAACGGATAGGTTTCGTCGACGAAGGTGACGAGGTTGGCGCCGTCGAGGCCGTTCGCAATCTCTTGCGGAACCGTGCCGCCGTAGGTCGCGTCCATTTCGGTACCGGGGATCGACGTCCACGCGTTGAACGAAGCCTGGATCGCGTCCAAGTCGCCGTTGCCGGCCACACCGGGCGCGCCCTGGTCGTTGATGAAATACATGATGACGGCGTCTTCGCTGCCCCAGTATTCGGGGTGGCGCACGCCGGAGCCGTCGTCGATGCAGCCGTCGCCGTCGCGGTCGAAGCCGGAGGCGTTTTCACTCGGGCAATCGTCGTCGGACGCGGGAACACCGTCGTGATCGGGGTCGTCGGGAACCAGGCCGGGGACCGAGATTGCTCCGGCCAACAGGATCACGGTGAGCGCGATCGCGGACTTGTGCAGCGTATTCATAGCGGGTCTCCTTCAACGGGGGGCGTGCCGGTCGATTACTCCCGCGGCAGAACGCTATCGATAAATTGTTCGAGTGTCGGTTGTTCGACGCCGCGCGCGTCGGACGTCGTCGCCTTGCCGTCGATATCGGGCGGCAGCGCGTGCTTCACGAACGCCTTGCCGGTGCGCGGGTCGCGCTCGATGAGATACTTGCCTTGCGAAAAGCCGGCGACTTGGAAAGCGCCCGGCGTCGACGGCTCCAGGAACAGAAGGACTTCCTCGCCCTTCTTCCACTGCAGCGCGCCGTGCGCGGTCATGCGCACGTTGCCGACCACGCCGCCCAGCTGGACGACGCGCACGGTCGGCGCGGTGCCGCCTTTGTAGGTGGAGCCGACGTCGACGACGGCTTCGGTGAAGATCTTCGAGCGGTCGTCGTTCCAGTAGGAACGAACGCTCGACACTTTGCCGTCGACGACGAGCTGCGACTCCGACGCGAGCTCCTTCGGCGTGCGCTGGATCACCTGCGTGGCGACGGCGGACGTCGCGATGACGCCGATCGCCAGCACCATCGCGGACAAACGAACAAGGCTGCGGTTCATGACGAACCCCTCTCGGTTTTCGAACCTCTCCCCGTTTACGATTGAGAAACTGCAGGACGGCCCGCGGGGGCCGCTACCGTGAATCCACTACCACGGCGAGCGCTCCGTTCCCGTCACCACGAACGGCGACCAATAGAACGGGTGCGAATATTTTTCGGTATCGATGAGCGCCAGGCGCGCCTCGTTGAGCGCGCGGCTGGCGGATTTCTTTTTCCCGAGCATGCGCTCGTAGAACGTCTTCATGAGCTCGGCGGTCGATTCGTCGGAAACCGCCCACAGGCTGGCGACCACCGACCCCGCGCCCGACGCGAGGAACGCGCGGCTCAAACCGACCACGCCTTCGCCGCGCGAGATTTCTCCGCGCGCGGATTCGCACGCCGACATGACGACGAGCTGGCTGTGCATCGGAATGGCGAGAATCTCGAGGGTGTGGAAGTAACCGTCTTCGTCCTGGCCCGGCGTCAGCGCGACGCTGGAGCGAATCGGTTCGCGCGCGTCGACCAGACCGTGCGTCGCGAGGTGGACGACGCGCGGGGCGTCGTTGCCGAGCTCGTGCTTGACGGCGGCTTCGCTCGCACCCGTGCCGGTGAGCACGGTCTTGCGCGAATCCTTGACGCGCTCCGAGATGGCGACGACCTCTTCCTTCGCGTACGGTAACGGCGCGAGCGGCTTGCCGTTCTCGGAGAGCGTGCTCACGTCGGGGTTGCCGACCGCGAGCAGGTCCTTGTCGTAATCTTTGCTGCGCGGCGCGGCCTTCATCGACGCGTACACGGTCGCCGAGGGCGCGTACAGCACCGCGTACGAGCGCGCGAAGAAGGGCTGTTTTCGCCATTCGCCGCCGGCGACGGGGTCGCCCGCCAAGAGCGCTTCGAACGGCAGCTCGAAGAGCGAGCCGTCGGGGACGACGAGCACTGTCTCCGCGTTGCGCAGGCGCGCTTCCGCCGGGCGCACGAGTTTCTCGTACAGCGAGCGCGATGACTTGAGCAGCGCGTCTTGCGCGCCGTCGACGCGCGAGAGCGCGTCGCGCAGGCGGCGCACGTCGGCGTCGACGTCCTTGCGGCGCGGGAGCTGCACGAGGTCGCTGCCCTTACGATCGATCACCCACACCAGCGACGCCGAGTCGCCTAGCGCGTACTCGAGCAGCACCGTCTTGTCGGGGAGCGCCTTCGCCACCGCGTCGAGCGACGTCACGCCGCCCGCGGCGCCCGCGTCTCCCATCGCCTTCGCGACGCGCGCGCGCCGCATCTCGGCGTAGCGCGTCTCGAGCTTCGCGCGCTCGTCGGCGTAGCCGGGCGACTTGGGGTCGAGCGAATAGAGCTGGTCGAGCACTAGATTCTCTTCCGGCGACGACTGTCCGGCCACGTCTTCGCGCAAGAGTTCCAGCAACCCGCGCGACTTCGAACGCTCGATGGTGTGGAACGCGCGCTTCGACCACTGCGCGTCCTTGGTGCGCGCGTAGGTGTCGGCGTAGAAGCGCGTCACTTCTTCGTAGTAGTAGCGACGCGTCCCGGACAGGTAGCCGGTTTGGATGGCGGCGTCGCCGGCCTCGGCGCCGGCCGCTTCGATGCGGGTGAGGGCCGCTTCGTAGTAGGCGGCCGCGCTGTCGGCGTTTTCCTTCTCGAAGGTGTGCCCGATGTTCACGAGGCACGCCCACACCCAGTGCGGCTGGCCTTCCGTGCGCGCGCGCGACTGCAGCGAGCGAAATTCGGCGCGCGCGTCGTCGACCTTTCCCATTTTCGCGTGCACGAGCGCAATGTTGAACTGGTCCTCGAGGATCGCGGTCGACACTTGGTCTTGCTGGTCCTGCGCGAGAGCCTCTTGCCACGTCGCGAGCGACGCGTCGAGGCTTCCCATCAGCGACTCCACCTCGCCGCGCAGCACGAGCGCATCGCGGTAAGCGCGGCCGTTGCCGGCGGCTTCGGCCAGCGTGCGCTCCTTCTCCGCCGCCGCCAGCGCGCGGTCGTACGCGCCCATCTGGCGGTACAGGTAGCCGATGGAATTCTGCGCTTCCATCGCGTACACGGGATTCTCGAGGTCCTTGGCGAAGTCGGCGAACTTGAGGAGGTCGTCGCGCGCGGCGTCGAGCTCGCCCATCCCGGTGTAGGCGTTACCGCGCTTCTGGTAGAAGCGCGCCTTCTGTTCGGCGTCGACGCCCTCGAGCTTGGCGTAGGCCTGGTCGAACTCGTCCATGCCTTCGGTGAAACGACCGGCCTGCGCGTAGTTCTCGGCGAGATTCACGCGGCACAGCACTTCGACGTCGGTCATGTCGTTGGCGGTTGCGATGTCGATGGCGCGGCGGTAGGCGTCGTCGGCGCCGTCCATGCGCCCCATCTCGGTGTACAACGCGCCGATGCCGCTCAACAACTCGATCATGGGGCGCGGATTTCCCTGCGCCTCGAGGATCGGGAGCGCGCGCTCGTAGCAGTCGCGCGCGGGCACCAGCCGGCGCGTCGTGCTGTAGACGTGTCCGAGATACGTGAGCGACGTCCCCAATCCGGTCAAGTCGCCGGTCTTGGTGCGCAGGTCGATCGCTTGCTGGTAGTACTCGACCGATTTGTCGTACGCGCCCTTCTTCTGGTACGCGCTCCCCAGTCCGTTGAGCGTGCGCCCTTCCAGGATACGGTCTTCCACCGCGCGCCGCGCCGCGAGCGCTTTTTCGTAGTCGCCGATGACGACGTCCCAATCGCCGCCCGAAAAGTTGGTGAGTCCGCGCGTGCCCCAGTTGACCGCGATCGCGTGCGCGTCGCCGATCTTCTCGTAGACTGCGCGCGCCTGGTCGAGCAACGCGACCGCCTTCGCGAGGTCGCCCGCGTTGCGCGCCGCCACCGATTCCTCTTCGAGCTTCATCGCGCTCGCGCGCGACGCGCGCTGCGACTTGGTCCATTTCTCGTACGCGGCGACGAGCCCGCCCGCGACCTTGGTGCCGCCCTGCGCTTCATGCGCGGCGACGATCTTCTTCGCGAGCGCGACGTTCCCCGCCGCGCCGGCCGCGTCGCCCGCTTGCGCGACTTGGAAGGCGACGTCGACCAGTTTCGCGACCGACGCACCCACCAGAACCGAGTTGTCGGAAACGAACGATGCGAGCTGCGCATCGTCACCCGCGAGCGTATCGGCGGCGGCAATAAAGGCCGTGATGGGATCTGCTGACGGGGCGAGGACGGCCGCGCGCGCGGGGGCGTGCAACGCCGCGACCAGGACCAATAGACTAATGACGAGCCGGCGCATGGTATTCACCGTGCGTACGAATCCCTTAGCCACGCCGGACTCACGCGTGTGAGTCGTTCAGGCGGATGCGGGTGGCGGTTCGGGAGCATCCGCCTGTACTACTGTTAGACTCGAGAAGGGTTGGCGACGGCACGGTCGCACGATTGCCGGGTCGCGCGCGACCGTCGGACCGGTCTCGGATGCTGAAGCTGCGTAGGGGAGATTGTAGCAGATCGACGGCCCAAACTCACTATGGGACCGACAAATGGCCCTCGGAGACGACCACGCACGAGCCCCCCACACGGACCGCGGTGAGGACCCCGTCGCGGGCGTCCGCTTCGACGTCGATCAGGCTGGGTCGACCCATCTCGATGCCCTGCTCGATCCTCCAGCGCGTGGTTCCATCTCTAAGCCTTTCGCGCTTCGCGAGATAACCGGCGAGCGCGGAGGCCGCGGAGCCCGTCGCGGGATCCTCTTCGACCCCCACGTAATGGGTAAAGGCGCGGGCGTGGATGGAGGCGCCGGGCGTTTCGACGTCGTAGGAGAAGGCGTAGAGCTGCGGCGCCCACGCCGCCGCGAGGTACTGATTCCACCACTCCCAATTGAGGCGGGCGCGGCGGACCGCATCGAGCGATTTCACGGGGACGAAGAGGAACGGCATGCCGCACGAGATCGCCTGCGGCTCGTCGTGGGCGTCGTCGAGGACGTCGGTCGGGTCGAGCGACAACATGGCCGCGATGATCTCCGACGGCGGCGGACTCGGTCCCCACTCCGGGAGCCTGGCGGCCGTGAGCTGCGCGAAGACCGGATGTCCCGATGCCGCGCGGATCTCCACCGGCACCGCGCCCACCGTTTCTCCCAGGATGACGCGCGTGCGCTCCTGCTTCAACTCGACGCGTCCGCACAAACCCAGCACGAACGCCGTCCCGATGGTCGGATGACCCGCGAACGGAAGCTCGGTCGCCGGCGTGAAGATGCGGACTCGGTACGTGTGCCCCGGATTCTCCGGCGGAAGAACGAAGGCGGTCTCGGAGAGATTGAACTCGCGCGCGATCTGCTGCATCTCTTCCGTCGTCAATCCATTCGCGTACGGAATGACGGCGAGCGGATTGCCGCCGAAGGCGCGGTCAGTAAAAACGTCGACGGTCCAGAACGCGTAGCGCATGGGGCCTCCTCCAAGAAGGCCATAATATCACGTTCGTCCGACGCGGTTGCGGGTCCTCGCACGAAGCGCGGCAGCGCCTCGCCCGCCTTGCCATCCCCCAAACCACCTCAACAATATTGTGTAAACTTAACAATCGATGTTGACAAGCGACGCTTGGCTTGAATAGGCTCCACGCATCGCCTCGCAGTCTTGCCTCTGGGGGAGAAACCGAGCCCAACTCGGTGCAGATTTCAACGTGAAAGGGGAGTCACCATGAAACGACTTCACTGGAGTGTCGGCTTTTTCGCGGCTTGCGCAGCCGTATTGGTTATTAGTTGCGGTGGTAGTTCGACCGACGAAGGGCCTCCTGTAGTTACCTCCTCACCGTCATTCAGTCTTGGTCAAGATATTACGACGCAGATCCAATTTGATATTGGAGTCGCGCACAATGCGGCGATGGATGACTTGGACGCCATCAATGCGGAACCTGGCAGCATGACCATGGCGACTTTTCTTACGGAACTGAAGAACGCCATAAATGCTGGGCTCTCGCCGTATCAGCCGTCAAGATCCGTTACCAAACAGGAAGTTGGCCTAGCAATTGGAATAGGCCGCCTAGTTGATACGTTATATGATCTCCACTTCGAGGATGATGGACGTGCGGATGCCGTCGCCGTTCTTGAGTATTGGGAGTCAACGGAATTCATTAGTACGGAGGAATTCGATCAGCTCGTAGAGTTGTTCACGCAGACCACGCCGCAGGGCTTCGCTGTTGTTTCGCAGGAAATCCTCGAAGACCCTGTGAGCGACGCGGTTGCCGCGGGAGTCGCAGTCTTCGTGGCATCGCTCGATTATTGGTCGCAAGGCGGCACTATTCCCATTGTCCAAGGTGAAGAGGACGAGCCGACAAAGGGCCTTCGGACGATCCTAGGCGATACGCTTGGCGGTATAGCGGGAACTGTCATCGGCGGAGGTATTGCCGGTTATATCCTGTGCGGCGCCTTCTCAGCGCTCTTCCACGTGGACAGCGGCTGCTGGCCTGATCCTTGCGGAGGAAGCACAGGAAATGACACGACGGCTCCATGTGGAGGCTACACCGGCGTCGGTCCATGTCCTTGAGGTCGGACCCAAGTGTACTTGACTGCAATTCTTATTGGGATGTTGACGTGGATCGGGGCGAGCCTTCGATGGCCCAAGCTTCGCTACAGCATCGCGCTCTTCTTCGCAGTGCCGCTTGCAAGTGCCTATGCTCGCGATGGCGATCTCGACACGGCTCGATGGGTCTTAGTAGCCGCCGTTCCATTCGTTCTGCTTGAAGCTGTTGTATTGCTAAGACGGAGGAAAGGCAAGAGACGCGAGTCGCAGACGGATGAATAGCGCTCAAAGCGCATGCGACAACTGGTTTGTAATGCTAGCGCGGTCGGTATCTACAAGGATGCCGACCGCGTTTTGTTCTTCCTGAACTCGAAATTCTCACGTCTTTGCTCAAGTCTTGTTCTCGTCTTCGTGCTAGCGCTGCGACCTTGTCTCGACGATCGCCAGCGCACCGACATGATGCGTCAAATATTCGAGCCGGCTATGGTCATATCTATCGCACGTAGCCCAAGCTGCGGAGTTTCTGCAGGAGATCGTCGTCGACGTGGACGGGTTGCGGACGCGCCGACGCGGTGGCGTTGTGTTGCGTCAGCATGCCGAGCAGCTTGAGCGACGTGGAGTCGTCGCGCGCGAAGAGGTTGGTCTTCTCGCCGGGGTCTTTCGCGATGTCGTAGAGATACATGCCGGGGTGCACGTTCTTGACCACGATCTCTTCGTGGCGGCTCGACTCGGGGACGAGCGTGGTGTCGGCTTCTTCGACCACGATGAGCTTGTGGTTGCCGACGACGATGCCGCGCTGACGCCACTGCGGCGGCCGGTCGCGCTCCATATAGTAGGGACGCCGCGCGGGGTCGGCCGCGAACATGTCGCGGCCGGGAAGTCCCGCGGGTGTTTCGATCCCAACCATCTTCAAGATAGTCGGCAAGAAGTCGATTTGCTCGACGACGCGCTCGTCCTTGCGGTGCGCGAGTCCCGGCCCCTTGATGACGAGCGGTACGCGCATGACTTCGCCGTGGAGCGTGTAGTGGTACTTCCCGTCGTGCTCGCCGAATTCTTCGCCGTGGTCGGCGGTTAACACGACGACGGTGTTCTTCTTGTCGACCACCTTCAGGAGCTCGTCGATGTAGTAGTCGGTGTACGCGATCTCGGCGTCGTAGCGATCGGGGTCGCTTTTTCCGAACGGCCACTGCGGGTGCTCCAAGTACGCGAAGTGCGGGTCGAAGAAGTGCACCCACACGAAGTACGGCTCCTTCAAGTTGCGCATGCCCGCGCGCGCGATCTCGATCAACTTCTGCGACGTCATCACTTCGTGCGGGTGGCCGACGTTGAGCACGGAGAAATCGAAGTGCGCGAAGCCATCGCCCATGCCGTAGGTCGGGGTCAGCATGATATGGCTCACGAAGCCATAGGTGTCGTAGCCGTGCCCGCGCAGGATTCCCGCGAGTGTCGGCAGCGACGCGTCGAGCGACCAATGGAAGTCGACCGCGCCGTGGTCCTTGGGATAGCGGCCGGTGAAGATGGTCGCCATCGACGGCAGCGTCCACCCCGCGACGCTGGTGGCGTGCGTGAACACGACGCCCTCGCTCGCGAGCTTGTCGATGGCGGGACTGGTCGCGCGCGCGTATCCGTTGTAGCCCAAGTGGTCGGGACGCAACGTGTCGACGGTGATCAATACGAGGTTGGGCGCCTTCTGCTCGCGCGCGCACGACGACGCAAAGAGTGCCAAGGTTATCGCGACCGCGAACAGGCGCTTCAAGAGTGGCTCCGCAGTTTCGACGCGTCGAAGCCTTCGAAGATCACGTTGTCGCAGAATTCGAGCGCGTGTGTCGCTTCCTCGTGCGTGCGCGCGGTCCATCCCACGATGGGACGGCCGGCTTTGCGCTCCTTCGTCACGCGGTCGAATGGGAGCAGGCGAATGTCGTAGCCGATGAAGTCGGGCTCGCACGCATCGATGTCTTCCATGTTCTGGAGACGACGGCGCGTGGCCTCGTCGACGGGCTCGAAGCGGAAATCACCCGCGAGCAGCCCGCGTGTCACCGACGGCGCGGTGTCACGCCACCATTTCACTGTCCCGGGATTGAACGACTGAATCGCGAAGGGGCCGTTGTAGTTCTCGAGGGTCGCGACGGTGGCAGCTTCCAGCGCGCCGACGTCGCCTTCGTTCTTGATCTCGATCAAGAGCGGTGTGGCGCCCGCGATCAAGTCGAGCACGTCGCGCAGCAAAGGAATGCGCGCGTCTTCGCGCTTGGGGTCGTCGCCGATGGACGCGCCGAGCAGCGTGAGCGACGCGATGTCGTCGGTGGTACGTGCGGCGATGGGACCGGAGGCACTCGTCAAACGGTCGAGGTCGCGGTCGTGGAACACGACGACTTCGCCATCGGCGAGCAGGCGCACGTCGAATTCAATAGGATAGCCCGCGCGCGCCGCCGCCCAAAACGCGGGCAGCGAATTCTCCGCGATCGCGTGCGCGACATCGTGCAGTCCGCGGTGCGCGATCGGGAGCGTGCGAATCCAATCGGGAATACGACTCATCGCGCCGAATGATATCACTCCTCGGCCCGGAGCCGAAGCCTACTCGCGATACATCGCCTTGATCTGCCCCCACGTGGTCTTGCTGGCGGAAAGCGGCGTGTCACCGGTCGTGAACGACCACACGTCGCCCGCACCGTTTTCTCCGTGTGAGCAACCGTAGCACCAGTAGACGGCTTTCCAATAGTACGTCGTGTTCGCAAGCAGCGGTCCCGGATCGAGGGGGAGTGTCGTGCACGGCGTGTAGCCAGGATAGGGGTACGGCGCGCCACAATGGAAGATGTTGCCCTCGGTGGGCCATTGAATGAGATGATCGGCCAAGCCCACGTCGTTGGCACCACCGGTAAAACTGAGAAGCACGTTGACGGGAACGTCGGTGGCGCCATCCGCTGGATACGGCTTGTACGGTCCGAGAATAAAGCCGGTATCACAGTAGGTCGAGAACTGGCCGCTGCCCTTCATCACAAATCCGTCGCAATCTGTCAGCCCGATCGCCGACTCGCCCGATCTCGGAAGGACCTCCCACGTGAACGTGGGCAACGGACCCGTAGTCAAAAAGAGTATCTGCATGATTTCGTAGCGCGAGGGGTTCGAATTGCACGGAAACACGATTTCGACCCCGGTCTGCGAGTTCCCGCTTGTGATGGCACCCAGGACAGGCGAGTCGCCCAAGAACGTAGCTCCGGCAGGTACGACCGCCCTGAAGCGGACCGCGGTCAGCGGGTAAGCCGCCTCAACCCAGACGTGGGCCGTGTGGATAAATGGAGTGGAAATGCTGGTCTGGCACGCGTAAGGGAACTGATCGTCGATTTTGATGTAGAGGTAGCCTTGTTGAGCGAGGGCGTCGCGCGCGGTGAACAAGCCGAAGGTCGCAAGAGCGAGAGCGAAGAGGATCCGAACTACGCGAGGTGACCGCTCCATGGGATATCCCCCAATCTGTTATGCACGGCCTTGGGAGAGATTATAGCACGCCCGCGGTCGAGAATCTTGCCTAGCCCTCACCCTCCTCCATCGGGTCCATTCCCTTCACGTACATCGCGCCGGTCGGCTGCGGCATGCCGCCCTTGGGCTCGATGGTCACCGCGAAGCCGACGATGTGCGTCGCTTCGGGAATCGACTTCATGTTGAGCATGGCGGTGCCGTCGGCGCTCACGGTGAACATGCCGAGACTCACGGGCGGCAGTCCGTCGCGCAATCCCCACAACTGGTATTCCTTCCCCTCCGGCGCCATCGGGAAGCGGTACACGTACAGCATGCCCGCGCTCTTGTCGGGTTTGGTGACCACACTACCGAACGCGGCGCGATTCGGTTCCATGCCGGCGAGGTTGACGAAGCGCACGCCGGGCTCACCCAGCATCATGGCGTCCTTGTACTTTTCGACTTCCGCGCGGTACGACGAAATCTCGGTGCGGAGCTTCCCAGTCTCGACCACGGTCGACGCGAGCAGTCGCTGCGCGTCGTTCAGCTCGCGGCGCAGCACGGTGGTCTGCCAGATCATCATGCCGGCGACGCCGGCCGCGACCGCGGCGGTACTCCACGCGAAGCGCGCGCCGCGCGCCGCGCGCGCGGGCTTGGCGGGATGGTGCGTCGTGCGAACGCGCTCGAACACGCGCTCCTTCACGCGCGCGGGTGCTTGCGCCTGGGGGACCGCTTGCGCGAGGCGCACGGAGAGCTCGGAGGCGTCGCGCAGTCGCGCGAGGCACTCCGCGCAGCCGGTCAAGAGGTGCGCGTCGACGGCCGCGCGCTCGGCTTCGTCCAGCGTGCCGAACGCGTACGACTCGAGCAGGTCGAATGCAATCTTGTGGTCCATCTACGCCTTGATCGCGAGTATGCGACGCAACTGCGTCACGCCTTCGCGCAGCCGGCTCTTCACCGTCCCCAAGGGCGTGCCCAGCTTGGTCGCGATGTTCGAGTGCGACAGTCCCTCGTAATACGACAACCGAATCACCTCGCGGTACGCGGGCTCCAGCTGCTCCAGCGCCGCCAGCACCTCGTTCGCTTCCGCCGACATGGCGACCGCGTCACCGCCCGTCTTCGACGCCGTCGCCGCCACCGCTTCGATGGGGGCTTCGCGGCCGCGCGCGCGGAACGAGCGCGAGCGCGTCTTGTCGATGGCGAGTCGTCGAGTGAGCGTCGTGAGCCACGCGGCGGGACTCCCGCGCGCGGGGTCGAACGCATCCGCCCGTTCCCACACGCGGAAGAAGACCTCCTGCACGATGTCTTCGGCGTCGCCGTCGTCGCGCACGACGCTGCGCGCCAGGCTGTAGACGAAGTTCGCGTGGCGGTCGTAGAAGTCCGACAAGGCGCCTTCGTCGCGCTCACGGATGCGGCGCAGGAGGGCCGCATCGCGGGCCGGGTCGTTCCCGGAGTCTAGTCGCGAGTTCGCCATACTCTAATACGAAGGCAAGGGTCGAGTTGGAGCACCGTGGGGAGGGCCCGGCGGATTGTACCACCGCGGGCGGTCTTTACGCCCCCAAGTACTTGCATTATGCTTGGTTCAACACAGAGGGAGGCCGCTTCATGTTTCCCTTGATCGTGCTCGCCGCCGGGTTCACCGGCACCGCGCTGATGACCGCGGTCATGTGGTTCATCCACCGCTCGGGCTGGGCCAACGCGGATATGACGCGCGCGCTCGGCAGTCTGGTCACGCGCCGCTACGAGAATTCGCTCTTTCCCGGACTCGCGCTCCACTTCGCCGCCGGCTGCTTCTTCGCCGTGGGCTACCTGCTCGTGTTTCGAAGCCTGGATCTTCACTCGATGAAGGCGTCGATCGCGGTCGGCCTCGCGCTGGGGGCGTTCCACGGCGCCGCGATGAGCTTCATCTTGATGGCGCTGGTCGCGGAGACGCACCCGGTCGAGCGCTTCCGCGCGGCCGGGGTCGAAGTCGCGGCGGCCCACATCGTGGGTCACCTGGCGTACGGGATCGGGGTCGGCGCGGTGGCGGGGTGGCTGGGGACGGGCAAGGCGGCGGTGACGACGGCGTCGATCGTGCGCTTCGTGCGCGCGCTCGCTTAGCCGGCGCGTTCTTCGGATTCGACTCGCACCCACCCGCGCGACGACAGCCACTCGCGTGCTTCGTCGCCGCGCTTGGTGAACACCAGCCACGTCACCACGTCGCCCTTCTTGGGCTCGAAGCGCTCGTCGGTCGGGAGCACGACGGCGTTGCGCGCGAACGCGAGCGGCAGCACGATGTGGCGCGCGTCGCGCACGACGGGGAACGACGACGCGGCCTCGTTCGCGCCGCGCTCGAAGCGCCACCCTTCCGCCACCGCGCCGCCGCGCCGCAGGCGGCTCGCCCACAGATCGACGTCGAGCTCGGCGCCGCACAAGACGCGCGCGCGCGCTTCCTTCACGTGCGCGGGCGTGATGGCGCCGCGGTGCATGGCGACGTAGACGCGCGCGCCGCGGTTCTCGTCGATGGCGCGCCGCGCGAACAGCAGATTGACGCCGGCGTTGGGTAACAGCGCGACTACGCCCTTGCGCGTGTCGAGGTCGCTCTGCTGCACGATGCGGTCGTCGAGCGCGTTGCCGTTCAACACGCGGAAGCCCTTCTGCTCGGCGGCGACGCACAGCTCGGGGTTGGCGTCGACCAGCACGACTTCGTCGCCCGCGCGCCGCAGCTCGAGCCCGAGTGCGAGCGCGAGGTCGTTCGCGCCCAGAATGACGAAGCCGCGGTTGCGCGGCCGGCGCACTCCGAGCGCGCGCGCCACACCCGCCCCGGTCACCCCCTGCACCACGACCGTACACGCGATCACGAGGAACACGAGCGCGCGGACCGGCGCACCGCCCTCGACACCCGTCGCCTGCATACGGTCGTA
The DNA here is from genome assembly GCA_964560355.1 of uncultured bacterium. GTDB lineage: Bacteria > Krumholzibacteriota > Krumholzibacteriia > WVZY01 > JAKEHA01 > JAKEHA01. The sequence continues at coordinate 47,793 of CAZLLI010000008.1, forward strand.
GAACAGCGTCGCCACCGACGCGGCCACGATGCCGCGCGGCGAGATCCAGGCGATGAACGCCTTTTCGCGCGCGGAGAGCCCCGAGCGCGCGGTGCACAACACCACCTGCAGCGGCCGCACCACCAGCGCGAGCACCGCCACCACCACGAAGCCACGCGCGCCGAGCGACGTGATCTCGTCGAAGCGCACCGACGCCGCCAGCAGCACGAACAGCATCCCGATCAGCATCACGGTGAGCTGCTCTTTGAAATCGCGCAGCGTGCTCAAACGTTGGTGGTCCCCGGTCCACACGTTGCCGACCACCAGTCCCGCCACCACCGCCGCCGTGATGCCGGATTCGGGCGCCAGCATGTTGCTCGCCTGGAACGTCACCCACGCGATGGTGAGCGTAAACACCTTCTCCATGCCGTGCGGAATCACCCGGCGCGAACGGTGCAGCACCAGCGCGAGCCCGCCGCCGAGCGCGCCCACGCACGCGCCCACCGCGAGGCGCGACAGCACGTGCAGCACGGCGTCGCGCGCCGACGCCCCGGTATCGCCGAAGGTGAGCTCGAACGCGACCACGGCCAGGATGGCACCGATGGCGTCGATGAAGACGCCTTCCGCTTCGAGAATGGTTTGCAGGTTGCGGTTCACGCGAATGCGCCGCAAGAGCGGCGTCACCACGGTGGGGCCGGTGACGATCACGAGCGAGCCGAAGAGGATCGAGAGGCGCCAGTCCCAGCGCATGACGAAGTGCGCCGCGCACGCGGCGCCCGCCCACGTGACGAGCGCGCCCACGGTGACGAGGCGGTGGATGGGGCCGGCTTCGTGGCGCAGGCGGCGCCAATCGAGGTTGAGCCCGCCTTCGAACAGAATGACGGCGATCGCGAAGCCGATCAGGATCGGGAGCCCGCCGCCGAGCGCGTCGGGGCGAATGAGCGCGAGCCCGTCGGGGCCGAGCACCAACCCCGCGAGCAACAGAATGACGATGCCGGGCAGGCGCAGGTGATACGCGAGCGACTGCGCGACCATCCCGACCGCGAGCGCGAGCGCGACCGTCATCGCGGGAGTATGAAAATCGAATCCGTGCACGAACGACTTCTATTCCGGGGCCAGTTTATGAACTACCGCGCGCACGAGGTCCCGTCGGGATAGCTCGCGAGCGCGTTGACCTTCTCGCGCGGCGTGTCGCGCAGAAACTCGGTCTCGCTGAACGACGTTTGCACCAGCTTGCGATTCGCTTGCAGCGAGTACTTGTCGAACCGCTTGGTCAAGTCGCCTTGGTAGGCGGCGTTCATGTCGACCACGCGCACCGGCGTGTCGCACGAAAAGTCGAGCGCCTTCAAGTCGACGAAACGCACGTCGCGGTTGCGGCGGGTGCGAAAGTACGCACGCCGCGCGTCGAGGTCGTAGACGATGCTCCACTGGGTGAAGCCGGGTTGCGCGACGTCGTCGAGGAGCGCGAAGGCGTCGTCGACCACGCTGCGCTTGGGGTCGGCGGGCGCGAGCCCGCGCGACGCGCGCGCGAAGCGGTCGAGCGACGAGCTGGTGAGCGGCGCCGACGCGTCGCGGTCGCGCGCGTAGGTCACCGACACCTGGTACATGTCGTTGGTCAGTACGGGGTACGGGAGCTCGTCGCCGCGGTGCACGACCATGCGGCCGTTCAGAAATTCGACGGTGGCGGTCGCGCCGCTCGCGTCGGCGACGAGGAAGTGGATGCGCGCGGTGCCGGCGTCGCCGATGCGCACCTTTGCGTCGGACGCGATTACCTCGTCGATGGTCGACGCGTTGTCGAGCTGGTACTGGATCCACTGCAGCGTCGGCAGCGCGCGACGACGGTCGGGTTCGGGGAACACGGTCTGGTCGAGCCACATCAGCTCGACCACGAGTCCTGCCTCGTTGATGCCGCCGCTCGGGAATTCGCGCCCGTACTGATTGAAGGTGACGCTGCCGAAGCGCGACGTCCACGACGCCGGGTTGTCTTCGGTGAGCGCGGTCTTGGTGACGCCGCGCTTGTTCACCACCACCATGCCGGCGTCGACGTTCCAGTCGTAATTCTTGCCGAACACGTGGGTGCCGCCGCGCGCGAAGCAGAAGGTCGTGCACGCGCGCGCGTCGTGCGCGAGCGCGAGCGCGGCGAGGGCGGCGATGGCGAGAAGGCGCTTCAACTCGTCCTCCATGGGCCGGTGATCGCGAGCGTGATCCCGGACTGCTGAATGTTGACGAACAGCGTAGACCCGTCGGGGGAAAACGTGGCGCCCGCGAACTCGCCCTTCACGCGCGCGCGCGCGAACGTGTACAGCGCGCCCGCCGGGGTCACGCCCACGACGCGCACGTCGTCGCCGTCGTGGTCTTCGCACACCATCACGTCGCCCCACGGCGACACGGTGACGTTGTCGGGGTTGCGGACGCGATCGGGGTCGTTGGGTTCGATGAACAACTCGAGGCGTCCCGGGGCTTTCGCTTCGTTGGCCGCGCCTTCGTCGGCTCCCGGAATGTAACGGAAGATCTGCCCAACTTGCTTGCGGCCGCCGTCGGTGCACGCGAAGAACACCTCGCCGTGCCCCATCCACATCCCTTCCGCGCGCGCGAAGCGGCACGCGCCGAGCGCAAAGCCGCGCGCGCGCAAGTCGTCACCGGGCCCGTCGACGTCGTCCAAGTCGATCCACCTGACCGCGTGCTTCGTGCCCACCGAAAGCGGCGACGCGCTGGTCGGCCAGTTGCGCGCTTCCTTGGCGCCGCTCGCGAGTGCGAGCGCTTGCAAACGACCGCCGCCGTGCAAATCGCCGCGCGTGGTCGGGACGAAGCGATAGAGCAATCCGTCGTCGCGATCTTCGGTGAGATATACGATGCCGGTGCGCGGGTCGACGGCGACGGCTTCGTGGTAGAAGCGCCCCATCGCCACGATGGGCGCCGGTTCCGCGATCGCGACCTCCGCGCGCGCGGGGACTTCGAACACGTAGCCGTGATTCTTCTGCAACTGCAGCTTCTCTTCTTCTTTGAAACCCGACGTGAGCACGCACTCTTCGCACGTGAGCCACGATCCCCACGGCGTGGCACCGCCCGCGCAGTTGCGCAGCGTCCCCGCGAGACTCAAATGCTGGGTGACGAGCGACTGCGCGCGCGTGTCCCACACGAAGGTCGTGGTGCCGCCCGGGCACGGCGTGACGCCGGCGCCGAGGTCGTACAGCTTGCTCGCGGGAATCTTGGCGAGGCGCTCGTGATCGGGACCGAACGCGCTGTCGCTCATTTTGAGACATTCGTGGTTGCGCACCACGATGACGCGGCCGTCCGCGCCCGCGAACGCGCCCATCGCGTCCGGCATGCCGGGCACGAGGAGTCCGTCGGGCATTTCGTCGCCCGCGCGCGACACCACTTTGTAGCTGAATCCCCGCGGTAGATCGACGATCGACGCCGGGTCGGCGACGAGCGCGCCGTAGCCGAGCGCCGCGGTACCCACACTCGCGACGGCGTCGAGCGATTGCTCGAACGCGCGTCGGTAGGCCATGAAGCCCACCGTCACCGCGGTGCACGTCTTCACGAAGCGGCGTCGCGTCCAGATGGAAGAAGCTCGCATGCGCCGCAGTCTAGCACACGCATGCGAGCTTCGGAACGGGCGGGGTTAGCGCGTGTGTTCGATCGGGCGCACTTCCACTTCGCCGCCGTACTTCAGGTGCGGGTGCGTCTTGGCCAGCGCGATGGCGTCGTCCAGGCTGGGCGCGGTGATCAGGAAGTAACCGCCCAGCATGCGATCGGTGTCGGCCGTGGTCGCGACGTCGATGCGATCGCCGCTCTCGGTCATGACACGCGTCTCGTCGGCGAGTTTCTCGGCCGAGACGAGACGCCCTTCCTTCTCGCGATCGATCGCCCACTGCCGGTATTCGTCCACGATGGCGCGGTAGGCGTCGTCGTTCATCGGCTCCGTGCTCGTCGCCGCGTGCGCGGCGTCGACGCGCGTGAACATGAGCAGCATGTACTCGTGCCCGCTCGCGGGCGCGGTGGTTGCGACCCCGCTCGACGCCGGCGCCGTTTCGCCGCGATTGCCCACCAGGAATCCTCCCGCGAATGCCGCCCCGACGACGATCGCCGCCGCCGCTGTCTTGGAAATGCGCATGATCCAGCCTCCGTTCGCGCGGATTTCTCCGCGTTGTTTCAGTGCGGCCACCACGCGATCCTCGAGCTCCGGCGACGGATCGGGCGCGCCCGCCAGGGCCTTCAGCGCGTTCGCTTCCGCGTCGCTCAAGTTCTTATTCGGATCGTCGCTCATGACCAATGCGTCCTTTCTCGGCGAGCCAGCGCCGCACCGACGTGCGTGCACGATGCAGCTGGCTCTTGGATGTTCCGGATTCGACCCCCAGCATGCGGGCGATCTCGTCGTGCGTGTAACCGAAGACGTCGTGGAGGAGCAGAACCTCGCGATAGCCTTCGGGGAGGCGCGCCACCGCGCGCTCCAAGTCGTAAACGGCGACGTCGATCGACGCCGTCGACGACGGCAGTTCCAAGACCTCCGCGAGATCGGTGTCGCGCGCCGTGGTCGCGCCGCGACCGCGCGCGCGGTTGCGCGCGCAGTTGATCGCGATGCCGACGAGCCACGTGCGCAGCGTCGACTCCCATCGAAATCCCGGCAGCTTCTCCGTCGCTCGCATCCACGCTTCCTGCACGACGTCTTCCGCTTCGACGCGGTCACCGTCGAGGTATCGCCACACCACCGCCAGCATGGCCGGCGTGTGCGCGCGATACAGCGACCGGAACGCCTGCTCGTCGCGGCCCGCGAGGAACCGCTTCACGAGGCGGGCGTCGTCGAGATCGTGCACGCTAGTGGGCTTCATCCGTGAATGGGTGTCGGGAGAAAGAAGAAGGGTTGCATGCGATTCTGAAGGGCCGACGCGACCGCTTCCTCGACGCGATTTCCGCAGCGCGATACCAAATGTCGCGCGCGAGGACCTGAGCGGAGAGGAACGATCGCGTCGGCCGGCGCGTGCTTCGCGTCGGCCGGGAAGGTTACTTCCCGCGCGCGAAGCGGATGTAGTCGAGCACGGGCGGTTCGATGCCGACGCGCCGCAGCGTGGTCGCGATCTGGCCGCGGTGGTGGGCGCCGTGTAGCGCGACGTGGAGCAGGATGTCGCCCACGCTGTTCGTGAACGAATCGCCCTGCGAGTTCTTGTACGCGATCTCGTTCGCGCAATCGGCTTCCTTGAGCCCGCCGAGATATGCGGCGTATGCGTCGGCGTTTTCCTTCGCGAGCTTCTCGCAGCTGTCGAGCGGGAGCGTCGGCCACACTTTCTGCACGGTCCAGTCCTGCTTCTGCAGGCGCAGGAGCCACACGCGCTCGGCGCCGAGAATGTGCGCGTACAACCGCATCGCTTCGGTGAGGTGCGCCACTTCCATTTCGGCGTGGGCGTCGCGGCAGCGCGCGAGCACTTGCTGGTCGGCCCACTGCATGTGGGCGATGAGTCGCTGCAAAGTCTCCTTCATGCGAGTCTCCTACTCTTCGTCGAGGTCGAGCTCGACGATCTTGGCGCGCGCGGCGCCGTTCTCGATTTCGATCCGCCCCA
>CAZLLI010000009.1:0-47590 GCA_964560355.1 uncultured bacterium
TACTGGACGTTCACGGGCGGCGTGAGCGTGTTCTTCCCCTGATCGCTTTAGGCGCCGGCGACGATCGCCGCGAGCCCCGCGAACATCCCCAGCTTGAGCAGCCGGCTCACGCGCGCAAAGGCCTTGGGGTCGCGCGAACGCGTCGCCATGACCGCGCCCGCGACGAGCGCCGGCACCACCAGTGCGAGCATGATCCACGCGTACGCGGGCGCGTAGATACCCGCGACACCGGGCAAAGGCAGCGCCGCCGCGACTAGCAGCATCGACGCGCCCGCCACGCGCGCGGCCGTCTCTTTCCCCGCTGCCACCGCCAGCGTACGCGCGCCCGCCGCGCGATCGCCGATTACGTCCTCGACGCCCTTCACCATCTCGCGGCACAACACGAACGCGAACGCGATCGCCATGGGGAGTATCGACGCGGGCGCGTAGCCGGCCGCGGTGGCACCGCCGTAGAGCGCGCTGGCCGCAATCGCCGCCACCGCGAGATTCCCCGCCGGCCACAGCCGTTTCAACCAGCGCGCGTACAGGAACAGCGACGCCTGCCACGCGAGCACGATGAGCGCGAGTGCGCGCGGCAGCATCGACAACGCGAGCGCCACCACGGCGAGCGACACCACCGCGTACCACGCGAGCGCCGCGCGCGTCGACACGCGCCCCGACGGGATCGGCCGGCGCGGCTTGTTGACGCGGTCGATGTCGGCGTCGAACACGTCGTTGGCGACGTTGCCCGCGCCCGTCGCGAGCGCGCACAGGAGTGCGAGCCACGCGACGCCGTCGCCCCCGCGCCCGCCCGCCGCGTGATAGCCCGCGAACACCGCGAACGCGGCCGCCAGCATGTTGTGCGGTCGCAGAATCTCGAGATAGGTGAGGGCGCGCGCGAGCATCCCGTCACTCTACGGGATGTCCCAGCGAATCTCCAGGCGGAAGGCGTCGGTCTTGGGGTCGTCGCCGGCGACGTTGCCGCGGTTCTGCGCCGACGCGTGCGCGTAGCTGAGCGCGACCCACGAATCCCCCGCGAACTCGTAGCGCGCGCCGAGGTCGAACCCCAGGGTCTCGTCCACCACGCCCGACGGGAAGGGCGGATTCTTGTCGTCGCCGGGGTCGAACCCGCGCAGGTCGCGCCCTTCGCCGATGCGCGTACCGAAAACACCGGCCGCGAGCGCGAGGTTCGCGCGCGGGAAGGCTTCCGCGTCGAGGCGCCACGCGTCCGCGTCGGGGCCGGGCACGCCGCCCAAGAGGACGTCGCCCTGCGACGGATCGCCGGCGCCGCTCACGTAGATGGAGAGCGAGTCGATGTGCGAGTACGTGTAGATGTCGACGCGCCGGTACTGCCCGCGAATCGCGAGCCCGAGCGGGCGCGCGGGCACCCAGCGGAATCCCACGTCGAAGGCGAGCTTGTCGGGGTAGCCCTCTTCGCGCTCGAACTGGAAGTCGTCGATGAGCACGCTGCCGTAGAGCGTGAGTCCGTCGATCACGTTGGTCTTGGCGTCGAGCGACCACATCACGTTGTCGTCGTTGTCGCGCTCGTTGAATTGGTTGGCGTAGAACCACGCGAGCGGCAAGAGATACAGCATGTCGAGTCCGCGGCTGTTGTACAGCACGGTCTCGCTCAAGCCGATCACGGTGCGCCCGAAGGTCCCTTCCAGCCGATGCCCCACCAGCCAGCGTTCCGGGTCGCCCCACAACTGCCCTTGGAAGATGTCGAGGCGCAGCGGCCCGTAGCGCAAACGACCGCCGAGTTGGTCGATGCTGTAGCGCGCGCCCGGCGTGATCAGTCCGCCTTCCAGCCCCGACGGACCCCACGCCACGTAGTCGCGCCCCGCGATGAGGTCGACGTGCTTCCACGTCGCCAGAACGTAGGAGCGGTCGAACAGCGACGTGAGCCCGTTGAAGCTCTTCTCGCGCCGCGACGGCTTCGTGTCGTCGGCGCGCTCGCCGTGCTCGGGGCCCAGCAAGAGGCGGTAGCGCACGTCGTAGGTGACGCGCTCGCCGAGGTGGATCTTCACCGTCGGCTCGGTGCCAAGGAAGTATTCGACTTCGTCGCCGAATGGCGCCCGCTCCGCGAAGCCGCGCGCGTCGAAGTCAGCCTCGAGCGCGATTCCGCCATCCTCGTCGTCGAGCACGTAGAGTGCGCGATCGTAACGTCTCGAGGGATCTTCCCTCGCCTCCTCCGTCAGGTATTCGTCGCGCAACCGTCTCCACTCGTACCAGTCGCGCTCATCAGCCTCCCGCATCTTGTACGAGTGGCTTCGGATGTAAGCGTCGATCGTTTCCACGATACGAATAAACTCGTCGCGCGTGAACGGGCGGTCTTCAGGGAGGGTGCAGAATCCACGCGCCTCGAAGCGCTCGATGGCCGCGTAGCTCCAATTCTCGAGGGGAATGCGCTCGTGTCCGACCGCGTTAGTACGCGTCGGGGCGACGGCCAGCGTCAGCGCGAGTGCGAAGACGAATCGCATGTCGGGTCGCACGCCGCGACCGCGGTCACGCGACGCGCTGGCGGTGGGCGTGCAACTTGGCGTCGGCGGTGCGGAAGCTCTCGCGCGCGTCGTCGTGGCGGTCGGCGCGGTCGTACACCATGCCGAGCGCGTAGAACGCGCGATGGTCGTCGGGCGTGAGCTCGGTGACGCGCTTCAACGGCGGAATCGCGCGCGCCGGCTGGTTCAGATGGTTGTAGCACATGCCGATGTGGTACAGGATCGACGGGTGGTCGGGATTCGCCTTGAGCGCCGCCTGCAAGAGCTTCACCGATTTCCCGTATAGCCCCTTGCGATAGAAGATCATGCCGATGAAGAACGGCGCCTGCAGGTGCGCCGACTCCAGCTTGAGCACGCGCCGAAATGCGTCCAACGCGCCTTCCATGTCGCCGTAGCCGTACAACGCGAGTCCCAAGTTGTAGTGCGCCTCGACGCTCTCGGGCGCGAGGCGAATCGCCTGCCGAAACTCGCGGATCGCTTCCTCGTGGCTCCCGTGCTCGCCGTATAGAGCACCCAAATTGAAATGCGCTTCCGCGCTGCTCGGATTGAATTGCAGCGCGCGGCGGAAGAACTGGATCGCTTGCGCGTTCTCCCCGCGCAGGTCCATCAAGTATCCCAGGTTGGTGTACGCGCGCGCGTGCCCGCGGTCGAGCGCGATGGCGCGGCGGTAGCACTCTTCGGCTTCCGCGCGGCGCTCGTTGCGCGCCAGCGTCACGCCCAGGCGGTAGTGGCACTCCGCGTTGGCGGGCTCGAGGTCGACGGCCTTCTTGTGCGCGCGCAGCGCGTCGTCGAGGCGGCCCAGGCGGTCGTAGATGCGGCCGAGGTGGTAGTGCGGGAGCGCGCGCTCGGACTCGATCGCGGCCAAGCGCTCGAAGCACTCGGCGGCGACGAACAACTCGCCCGCGTCCATCATGAATTGCCCGATCGCAACCAGCAGCGACGTCGGCAGCGCTTCGCGACGCGCGACGTGCTCGATGGCGTCGAGCGCCTCGCGGCGCCGGCCCGCGTCCCACGCCAGGCGCGCGCGCTCGAACTCCGCGTGCGGATCGAGGCCCGTCTCGACCGCGCGCTTGCGCAAGAGGGGGATGCGCGACGATCTTTCCTTGCCCATTCGAAGCACGCTAGCCTCCTCCGACCGAATCCCCCGCGCGAGCCCGCGAACTCCGCGGTAATTCACGCCGGGTCAACGAGATGCAGTGACCGTCGGGCGACACCGTAAGCGAGCTACGAAAAATCTGTCAAGCCTTTTCAAGGAATCTGGAAGTTCTTTTTCAAACGGGGCTTCTCGGCCTTATCCACAGAAATGTTTTGGCGGGGGTAGCGAGGTTCCATCGACCACGGGTCGACGCATTCGAGGGTTCTCGAAGCGAGGTTCCGCCCTCGAATGCTCGCGTCGCGAGCATCGCACGACGACGCGATCAGTCGACGATCTTGACGTCGAGCACCACGCGAATCGGCGCGCCGCCCTCGAGCTGCGCGCGCGTCAACACGAGCGGCACTGCGACGCGGACTTCGCGGATCTCTTGCGTGGTGTGCGCGTCGGGAGCGACGCGCACTTCGGGCGCTTCGGTCGCGACCCGGGCTTCGGGAGCGACGCGCGCTTCGTTCAGCGTGTGAAGCTCGCGCGCGGGCTCGGGTGCCTTCGCGGGCGCCGGCTTGGGTTCCGCGCGCCGCATGGGATCGGTGACGAATTCGTCGGGGCCTTCTTCGCGCGCGTACTCCGACGCCTCCGACGCTTCGTCGAGCTCGGGCAAGCGTCCGAGCTCCATGTCGAAGCCCGATTCCGGAATCGCCGCGAACAGATTCTCATCGACCGGCGCCTCCGCGACGGGTGCCGCGGGAGTACCGGGGCGCGGCGCGGGCCGCACAGGCGCCTTGGGCTCCGGCTTCGCGGGTGCCTTGGCCGCGGGAGCGGGTGCCTTCGCCGCTGGGGCAGGCGCCTTGGGAGCGGGCGCCTTTGTGGCCGGCGCGCGCGACGCGGCGGGAGGGTCGACTTCGCGCAGCATCAGGTCGACGTGATCGTCGAACTCGAACGCTTCCTCCGCGGGAGCGGGCGGCTCCGGCGCCGCGGCCGCGGGACGCTTGGGCGCCGCGGGCGGCGCGGGCGGTGTGACCGGCGCTGCCGCGCGCGTGGGCCGTGCCACCACGACCGGGTCCGATGCGGGCATCTTGCCGCGCGCGGCGGGCGCCTTCGCGCCGGGGCGCGCCGGTTCCGCGGGCGTCGGCGGAGCGACTTCGCCCACCTCGGTCGAAAGCTCGCCCTTCTCCAGTCGGTCCTTCAGCACGCGATACACCATGGTCGCGATGCCGTGGAAGGTTTCGTACACGCCGGTGCCCTTGCTCGCGACCGCTTCGAACGAAGGCTTCTTGAGCGGATTCAACTTGGCGTCGAGCTCCGCGAACGGTACCGCGTCGGGGAGGTCGCGCTTGTTGTACTGGATCACCCAGGGGATCTCGTCCAGCGTGAGTCCGTGCTCGTTCAAGTTCTGCTCGAGATTGCGCAGGCTTTCGAGATTCTCGTCGAGCTTTGCGCGCGACGAATCGGCGACGAACACCACGGCGTCGACGCCCTTCAATACCAGCTTGCGGGTCGCGTTGTAGTACACCTGGCCGGGCACCGTGTAGAGCAGGAAGCGCGTGCGGTAGCCGTTGATCTCGCCGAGCTCGAGCGGGAGGAAATCGAAGAAGAGCGTGCGATCGGTCTGCGTCTTCATCGAGACCATCTTGCCCTTCGCGTTGTTCGGCGTCTTCTCGTGTATGAACTCGAGATTGGTCGTCTTCCCGCTCACCCCGGGGCCGTAGTAGACGATCTTGGCGTTGATCTCCCCGCCCGTATAGTTCAGCACGACCATGAGTGGTGCGTCCTTCCGTCTCGTTCGCGACGCGGTGCCGGCACCGGCGATTCGCGAGGTAAATGGCTCGAGTTGCGAGAATGGATCTGCCGGAGCGGCCCTTGAGATCGTGCTCTTGCTGATGAGGCCAGGGTGAGAAAGCTCAAGCGCTTCTGCAAATGGCCGCCCCGGCAGCCGGCTAGCGGGCAAGTAGCATGCCAACCACGGTGTCGGTCCAAGGAGACAACTCGTTGCCGCAACTAAGGTTGATGCCGATTGCCGGCCCCGCGCCGCGGCCCGCGCGGGGCGCGGCTGCAATATGCTCCGGCGCTTGCAAAAGCGCGACGCGCCGCCTACCATTCGCCCACTCGCGATGACCGTCACCCGCCGCGATGTCTCGCTTCCCTTCTTGAGCGCCGTCCAGTTTGTCGCGCTCTCGGCCGACCGCTTGAAGCAGTTCTCGCTGGTCGCCATGCTCGGCATCCTGGCTCCCGGCTCGAGCGTCGAGCTGCTCAAGCTCACGCTGTTTTCCCAAGTCCCGATTCTCTTGTTCACGCCGATCGCGGGCGTGCTCATCGATCGCTGGAACAAGTCGCTCGTCATCCTGGTCGCGTGCATCGTGCGCGCGATGATCCTGCTCGCGCTGCCGGGTGCCTTTGCGCGCACGCAATCGCTGGAGACGTTCTTCGTCGCCGCGTGCGCGCTCGCCTTCTTCGACCTCGCCTTCGCGCCCGCGCGCTCGGCACTCCTCCCCGAAGTCGTGGCGCCCGAGCGCCTGCTGGGCGCGAACGCGGCCTTCTGGACCTTGGGCGTGATCGGCACCCTGGTCGGTTTTCTCGGCGGCGGTTGGCTCTTCGACGTGTACTCGTGGCAGTCGAGCTTCATCGTCGACTCGCTCTTGTACGTGGGCGCGGCCGCGCTGATGCTGCCGCTCGTGTTCGCGCACCGTCCCGCGCGCGACGACGTCGCCCCGCACGCGTCGGCGCGCGACGCGCTCGCGTATTACCAGCGATCGGCGCGCGACGCCATTTCGCTGATGCGCGAGAGCCGCGAGCTGCGCGCGAGCCTGCTTGCGCAAACGGGGCTGTTCGCGGTGGGCGGCATATTGAGCATTCTCGCCGTCGCGCGCATCCAGGAGGTGGCACCGGCCGGCAACGCGCGCTTCTTGAGCCAGATCGGGGCGTCGTTCATCGGCGGGCTCATCGCGGGCGCCTTCGTCGCGCTCCCGTTTCGCGACACCCGGCTGCCCGAGCGCACCGTCTCCGTCGGCGCGCTGGTGGCGGGTGTCGCCATCACGGGCTTGGGGCGCACTACCACCTTCGTACCCATGTGCGTGTGGGCGGCGCTCCTGGGCGCGTCGATCTCGCCCGTGTTCGTCGTCACCGAGACGCTCATGCAGAAAGCCAGCCCGCGCCAATTCACCGGGCGCGTGTTCGCGGCGCGCGAAGCGCTCATCAAAGGTGCGTACATCGCGGCCGCGGTCGTGGCCACCGCGCTCGACGCCGTGGTGGGCAAGACCCGCATCATGGTCGCGATGGGCTTGTTTCTTGCTTTGCTGGGGGTCATCCTCGAACGCACCGGTTGGCTTAGAACGGAGAAGTCGGAGAAATCATGAAGAAGCCCAATACATCATCGGGCATCGTCGAGAAGATGATGAAGGAGATGTTCGCCCGGTTGCTCAACATCGAAGTGAGCCAGAGCGTGATCGAGAAGCTGGTCCCCGTGATTGAAGGGGTCAGCGAGAAGATCGACGGCCAAATCGACCTCGACACCGTTCAGGGTCAGAACACCTTCCGCGCGCTCATCTGCAGCATGGTGGCGCACGGGTGGGGCCTCGGCATGCACCCCGACAACAACCCCAACGCCAACCTCGACGGCAAGACGCTCGAGGTCAAGGTGTGCAAGGACATCCTCGTCCCCATGGAGACGCTAAAGTCGATCCGCTACGTGAAGAAGGACCAGTACGGCCGCGTGCGCAAGGCGCTCTTCGAACCCGATCAGAACGCGCGCATCTGGGGATCGATCGACGAAATGCTGGAGAAGCTCGCGAAAGAAAAGTGGCAGGAGTAAACCACGCCGTCAGGCGTGGCCGTTAGTACCGCCGTTCCCGTTCGCGCCCGCGTTCGCGTTACGCTTTTCGAGTTCCACCACGCGTCCCCCATCCTTGAACTCGACCACATCCATGATGCTTCGCATGAGGTAGACGCCGCGCCCCGACGCGCGCAGCAAGGCCTCGCCCTGGGTGGGGTTGGCCACGCGCGAGAGGTCGAAGCCCTCGCCCTCGTCGCGCACGCGAATGCGGAATCGATTCGGGCTCACGTAGATCTGGATGCTCACCTTCTTGTCGGCGCGCGAATCGTTGCCGTGGACGATGGCGTTGGTGATGGCTTCGTCGCACGCGAGCGGCACGTTGACGCGCGTGTCCTGGGGCGGAAATCCGAATTCCTTGAGCAGGTTCGAAATGTGGTAGTTGATGCCGAGCACGTAGGTGAGGTCGCTCGGGATCACGAAGTCCATGCGCACGCTCCCCCGCCGCATGAGGTCGGGGTGGCGCTTGAAGTTGGGGACGTTGGGAACCGCGGTCGCGATTTCGCGCCCCAGGTTGATGCGTTCGAACGGCGGCAGCAGGATCCCGTGCACGCCGATCGATTGCAGGCGCAGCGCACTCTGCTGGTCGCACTCGCCCAGCACCGCCATCAGCACGACTTGCGGGAATTCGAGGCGCAGCTTGCGCAGCGCCGGAATGTCGATGCGGTCGCCGCGAGCTTCCACCATCAGCACGAACGCGAGCGCGATGCGCTCGAACTGCGCGAGCGCCTGCGCGAGGTCGTCGATGGTGGAGAAGCGCGCCGCCGAGACGGGCGGCTCCGCGCAGGCCGCGAAAACGCGGTCGAGGTAAGCGCCGTCGGACGCGACGGCGAACACCGTGCGCTCACTTCTCATCGATGGAACGACCGGCGGCACGCCGAGGATCGAATCAGAAGACTTCTTGGCCATCGGCCAAAATCTCGTTCAGGGCTTCCTTGAAGTAACTGGTGGACTGCGCCGCGTCGGGGCCGACCTTTTCCTTGTAGAGCTCCCACGACTTCTTGATCTCTTCGCTGAGCGCCGTCATGAGATTTCCCTCGCGCAGGGCTTGGTCGCGGCGCTCGCGGTTGTAGTACAGGATGTCGGAGACCAGCACGCGCGCGAGTCGCTTCGCGCGATCCTCGCTCTTGCCACCGCGACCGCCCTTCGACGGTGCGGCCGGTTTGGCCGCCGGCGCCGGCGCGGGCGCCTTCGCTTGTTTCGGCATCTCGTCGTCGACTTCCAGCGGGACCGCCGCGACCGGTTTCTTGCGCGGCGCCGCGGTGGGCTCGATGTCGATGGTCGACGGTGCCGGCGCGACCCCTGCCGCCGCTCCCACCGCGACGCGTTCGCTGCGCGGCGCGAGCATGAACACGGCCGTGCACTTCGGGCAGCGGACCTTGAGCGGGCTCGCGGGAATCTTCTCTTCGGAGAGGAAGTATTTTGCAGCGCAGCTTTGGCACTGGATGATCATCACGCATCACTCCGTCGGGAGCCGGGCCGTCGTGCCGTCGCGGTCTCCCCGCGCGCCGGATGGGGTTTCCGGGGCGAGCGGCGGGACGCCTCGGCGGCCTTCGCCGAGGGGCACCGGGGCCTTGGGAGCAACTATCACGCCAGGAAGGACCTACCGAACCGGCCGGGCCGTCCCCATCGCTACCCCACCGCACTACCGAGGCGTACAGCCTCGCGAAAGTGAGCGTTCGCGCCAACCCGGCTGCCCCGCCCCGGGCGAAATATCCCACTTCGGCTCCGCTACTGCTCCCACATGAAGCCGACGTTGAGCTGGTAATAGCTCAAGGTGAAATCGTTGCCGGCCAAACTCTCCGGCATGGGCGACCAGTTGTAACGCGCGTTGGTCACGAACCACAGTCCCGTTTGCAGCGGGATCACGACCCCCGCTTCCGGCGCGACGCCCCACTCCCACGAGTCCTCCTCGAACTCCGTGACGCCGATGCGGAACGATTGGATCAACAGGTAGCCGCCGCCGTTCACGCCGAGGTAGACGCGCGTCGAACGCTTATGCCCGAAGTACTGGTAGAGCCCCACCATGATCGGGAACGAGTTGAGGTAGCGATCCTGCGAGCCTGACACCGCGCCGAACGGGAGATCGATGGTGCTGCTAGTGCGCTCGTGAAAGACATTCCACGCCATGTAGACGCCGGCCGTCGTTCCGCCCGTGATGCGCTTGCGAAAGTCGATGCCACCGCCGATAAAGCTCACCGCGTCGGTGAACTTCTTGGTGTCCTCGACCGGGAACGACACTTGGTAGGTGCCGACCGTGAACCAATCCTGCGCGTGCGCGCGCGGCGCGAGTGTAACGGCGAGCGCCGACGCCAGCACCCAAACAGCGAGTGTGTGCTTCATCGACGCCTACTTCCCCTCGCCGAGGTACGGCGACTGCGCGAAGGCCTGGTTGATCCCGTCGATGATGCGCTCTTCGACTTGCGAACCCTCCACGAGTCCGTTCAGCGCGCCCACCCACACGGTCGGGATCTTCTCCTGGGTCGAATCCGCGCGCGCGGGGTCGAGCATTTGCATGAACACGGTACCGGTGCGATAGGTGTAGATGGTGGCACCGCCGCCGTACCACGGATACCATCCCCAGCCCCAGTCGGGCGGGTATGGGTAGTACCAGCCCCAGTAACCTCCCCACGGATAGCCGCTGTAACCGACTTGGTCCGACGCGGTGATCGACACCAGCATGATCACGTCGGCGAGCGCGGGATCGGTCTCGCGCGTAAAGCCGACGCCGTTCATGTTGGCCGCCACTTGCGCGAGAATCTCGTCGTCGAAGGCACGGCTGATGTCGTCGACGTCGCCCGTCCCCACGATGTGCAAGATGGAATCCGGCATCGCGTAGGTGGTGAGCGACGAAAAGTCTTCGGTGTCGTCGAACAACGTCACGACGACGTCGGCTTCTTCCACCGTGAGCTGGTCGCCGGGATAACACGAGGCGAGTGCGGCGACTACGAGGATGAGCAAACCGAGCCCGAGCCAAGCGGGTCGGCCGACCCGCGGTAATGCACGCATGCGATTCCTTTCCAATGGGGACGTGGCGTACCGAATGGTACGGGAACGCCCCCGGCGGACCAAGCAAAAAGCATGCGCGGTAAGGGGGTTGGGAGCGCGGAGGCGCGACTATTCGGCGTGTCGGCGCTCGAGGTCGAGGAGCGCTTGCTTGCGCCAGCGGCCGCCACCGTAACCTCCCAGGTCGCCCGACTTGCGGCACACGCGGTGGCACGGGATCACGATGGCGACGCGGTTGGCGCCGTTGGCGGTCCCCACCGCGCGCACGGCGCCGGGCCGGCCCACGTCGTGCGCGATGGCTTCGTACGAGCGCGTCGACCCGAACGGGATCGCGCACACCGTCGCCCACACGCGCTCTTGGAACGGCGTGCCCGGTGCCGCCACCGGCACGTCGAAGCGCCGCCGCGCGCCGGCGAAGTATTCGCCGAGCTCGCGTGCCGCGCGCGCGACCACGTCGTTGCGCCCCGGGACCACCGCGGCGCCGAAGCGCCTCCGCAGCACGTCGACCTGTGTTGCCAGCATGCGGCGCGTGGCGAACTCGACCAGGCACAGCGCCGACGACGTCGCGCCCACCACCAGCGGTCCCAGCGGTGTCTCCACCAAGTCGACTTCGATGCACTCGGTCGCGCGCGCACGCCCGGGCGAACGCCCGAACGTCTTCGCGAAGGCGTCGCGAAAACCGCTGTGCGACTCGTAGCCGTGGTCGAACACGACGTCGTCCAGGTCCGAACCCACTCGAATGTCGTGCAGCGCACCCGCCATGCGACGCGCGCGACAGTAGGCGTGGAAGGTCATGCCGAAGCGGTCGCGGAAGTAGCGCCGCACGCGCCACGGCGCGTGGCCGAGCGACGCGAGCTCGTGGTCCGACCAGCGTGCGGACGGGTCGCGGTCGACGCGCGCGAGGAGTGTGTCGACCCACGGCGGTGCCGCGCCGGCGACGCGCTCGGGCCGGCAGCGCCGGCACGGGCGAAACCCCGCGGCACTCGCGTCGGCGCCGCTCGCGAAGTACTCGACGTTGCGCGCGAGCGGCTTGCGCGCGGCGCACGACGGCACGCAGAAGACGCCGGTCGTGCGCACGCCGACCACGAAGACGCCGTCGTAGGAGGCGTCGCGCGCGTAGAACGCGCGCTCCATCTCGCGGGCGGTGGGACGCTTGGAGAGCTGATTCATGACCGCAGTCTAGTCGAGCGCGGGACACCCTCGCCACCGACGATTGAACGTCGATTTCACATCGAGAGCGACGCCGCGGCGACGTCGTCGGACCATACCGCGCGCAGGTGGGCGCGGCACAGGCGCCCGTCGGCGCCGTCCAAGCCGGGGTCGGACGCGAGCAGCGCTTTCACCGCCGCGCTGGCGCGCTCGACGAGCTCGCGGTCGCGCAGCGGGTTCGACACCCGGAAGCCGGGAACGCCGTGCTGGCGCGTGCCCAGGAATTCGCCGGGACCGCGCAGGCGCAGGTCCTCCTCCGCGATCTTGAAGCCGTCCGACTCGCGCACGATCGCGTCCAGGCGCTCGAGCGCTTCCGGCGACGCGCCCTCGCCCACCAGCAGGAAGCAGTAGCCCTCGCGGCCGCCGCGCCCCACGCGCCCGCGCAGCTGGTGCAGCTGCGAGAGCCCGAAGCGTTCGGCGTGGTGGATGGCCATGATGGTCGCTTGCGGAACGTGCACGCCCACTTCGACGACCGTCGTCGCCACCAGCACGCGCACGACGCCCGCGTGGAAGGCCGCCATGACTTCGTCCTTCTCGGTCATCGACATGCGCCCGTGCAGCATCGCCATGGGCACGCCCTTGAGCGCCCCCGTCGACAACTCCTTCATCGCGCTCTCGGCCGCCTCGATGTCCTGCTTCTCCGATTCTTCGATCACCGGATAGAGAAGATAGGTCTGCTCGCCCGAGGCCTGCTTGTCTTTGATGTACGCGAACATGGCTTCGCGCTTGTCGGGCGGCACCACGCGCGTCTTGATGGGCGCGCGCCCCGGCGGCATCTCGTCGATCACGGAGAGATCCAAATCGGCGTAGGCGGTGAGCGCGAGCGTGCGCGGGATCGGTGTGGCGGTCATGACGAGGATGTGCGGGTCGTCTTTCAAGAGCGCCGCGCGCTGGCGCACGCCGAAGCGGTGCTGCTCGTCGATCACGACCAGCGCGAGGCGTTTGAATGTCACGTCGGATTGAATCAGCGCGTGCGTCCCGACCACGACTTGGATCACGCCGCTCTTCAGCTCCTCGTGCACGCGCTTCTTGTCCTGCGGCTTGAGCGATCCGATGAGCAGCGACGTGCGCACGCCCAGGCGCTCGAACGCGGGCACGAGCGAACGGAAGTGCTGGATGGCGAGGATTTCGGTCGGGGCCATGAACGCGGCCTGGTAGCCCGCCTCGACCGCTGCGAGGAGAGCGGTCCCCGCCACCACGGTTTTGCCCGAGCCCACGTCGCCTTGCAGCAGCCGGTTCATTCCGCGCGGCGTCGCGAGGTCGCCGTGGATGTCGGCCACCACGCGCTCTTGCGCACGCGTGAGCGCGAAGGGGAGCGCTTCGAGGTAGCGGCGCTCCAAGTCGAATGCAACCTGGAGGCGAGGGCGCGCCGCTCGCTCCGCTTGGTGTCGCCGCACCACCGACAGCACGAGCTGCATGTAGAACAGCTCCTCGAGCTTCATGCGCTCGAGAGCGCGCGCTTGCAGCGCTTCGTCTTCGGGAAAGTGCATCGCGGTGACGGCGTCGGCGCGCGACGGCAGGTCGCGCTCGGCGACCAGACGCGCGGGCAGATTCTCGCGGATGGCGTCGCGGTACACGTCGAGCGCGTGCGCGACGAGCCCGCGAAGGTAGCGCTGGCTGACGCCGCTCGTCAGGCGGTACACGGGAACGATACGGCCCGTGCGCGCTTCGGCGTCGCCGGATTCGTCGCCCAGGAACTCGAACTCGGGATTGGTCACCTGGCGCTGGCCGCGAAAGAAGGTGAGCCGGCCGCTCACGAGGACCTCGCGCCCGGGCTGCATGTGTTTCGCGAGGTAGGGCTGGTTGAACCATACCGCCTGCACGATGCCGGTGTCGTCGCCGAGTGCCGCGACCAGCAGGTTGCCGCGGCGTCGAAACGGCGATCGCTGCGTCACCGAAAGAACGCGGGCCGCGAAGGTGGCGTCGACCCCGGGCGCGAGCGACGCCACCGTGGCCAGCCGACGCCGGTCGTAATAGGTTCTCGGGAAATGGGTTAGGAGGTCATCGACGTTCTCGATACCCATCCGGCGCAGCTGCTCGGCGCGGCTCGGCCCCACCCCGCGCACGAATTGGACCGCGTCCTCCAGCGAGCGCGCGCGGGAGGTCCGGTCGGGGCTTTGTACGCGTGGTGAAGCCATGGTCAAGTTCCTTGCGCCCGGGGGCGCCGGTCTGGTATCGTAAGCCAACTTTCGCCGGGTGGTCTACCGCCAGGGTCGTTTAACGGAGGTTCATTGTAATGAGTCGTCGATGTGCGGTGTGCGGCAAGGGTCCCACGGTCGGTAACACCGTGAGCCACGCGCACAACTTGAACAAGCGTCGCTGGCTTCCCAACCTGCAGCGGATCAAGATCCAGCTGTCTGGGAAAGCGCAGTACGCCTACGTCTGCACCGGCTGCATTCGCACCGGAAAGATTCGCAAGGTCGTGTAACGCGTTTCAAACGTGGTGGTTCGCGACTTCGCGGCCCGTCTTTCGGACGGGCCGTTTCTTTTTGTGTGCTCGGCGCGTTGACGCTCGGGGAGAACGTGGATAGACTTTTCTTTCGAAAAGGATTCTCGATACATCGCGGCTCGTTGGTTCTGGAATAAGTCTTCCTCTTCCTGTATCCCGTTCCACGAAGTCTCGGCCGACGTTGTTTCTGGAATCCTTTTTATTTTTTTACGCGTCCGGAATCGGAATCTTGTCGACCGTGAGTAGCGTCCGCGCCATGACGTCGTCGGGGTGGCGCGCGACGAAACGGCGCAGCGTCGCGTCCGCATCCCTCCCGCGTCCTTCCCTGCGCAACGCAATCACCAATCCGAATACCGCGCCCCCGTAGTCGGGGTTGATCGACGCCGCCTCCGCGTACGACGCGCGCGCGCCTTCGACGTCGCCCGACTGCATGCGCACGTCGCCGCGAATCTTGTGCAGGTCGGCGTAGTCGGGGTGCTCGGCGAGTGCGGCCGCCACGTGCGATTCCGCCGCGGCGTAGTCGCCGCCTTGGTAGCTCAAGTGCGCGAGCTTCTTGCGCGCGTCGACGTAGCTCGGGTTGATGGCGAGCGCTTCCTCGAAGCAGCGCGCGGCGGCGTCGGTGCGTCCCATCGCGCCGAGTGCGGTGCCGAGCAGGCAGCGCGCGTCGGCGTGGCGCGGCGCCGACGCCAGCACGGCTTCGAACTCGGCCGCGGCGTCGGCCCAGCGCTGATCGCGGAGTGCGTAGAGCCCGCGCTCCAAGCGCACCGCGAACAAGTCCGGCTTCAATCCCAGCGCGCGATCGAGCGATTCTCCCGCGCCCGCGGTGTCGCCGAGCGCGTAGCGCGCGAGCCCGTTCAAGTAGTGCGCCTTGGCGTAGCCGGGCGCGAGCACGAGCGACTTTTCCAGTGCGTCGCGCGCGCCGCCGAAGTCACCCAGCGCGAGTCGCGTGAGTCCGGTTTGGCAGTGAACGTCGGCGTAGCCGGGGTGCGCCGCCGACGCCCGCTCCAGCTCGGTCGCGCTCTCGGCATAGTGGCCGGCGCGAAACATGGCGACGCCGAGGTAGTAGCGCGCTTCCGCGTAGTTGGGATTGATCTCGAGCGCGCGCACAAACGATTCGATCGCACCCGCGACCTCGTCCGCCTCCATGCGCGAGAGCCCGAGGCGCGCGTGCAAGTCCGCGTAGTTCGGGTGCTCGGCGACGGTGGTCGCGAACAACGCGGCCGCGCGGTCGTAGTCGCCGATGTTGAACGCGTTGGTCGCTTCGCGCACGGCCTCCGTGAAGCTGGAGTGGTCGGCCACGACGTCGCGCAATTCCTTGAGCGCCGGCAGGTCGAACGCGCGCGCGTCGAGCTGCTCGATCAGCAGGTTGGAAAGCGGGTGGCGCCTCTCGCGCACGAGGTCGAGCGCGCGCCCGAAGGCCTCCGACGCCTGGTCGAAGTAGCCGGCGTCGTACAGCGAGAGGCCGAGGAGGCAAAACGCCTCCGCGTATTCGGGGTTGAGATCGACCGCCCGGCGCAGGTGCTCGATGGCCGACTCGTGGTGACCCGCGCGGTGTTCGACCGCGCCGAGGTAGCACGAGAGGTCGGGGTAACGGGGGTTCTCCGCCAGTGCGACGGTGAAGTGGTGGCGCGCCTTGTCGAGCTCGCCGCGGTGGAAGTGCGCGAGCCCGAGCTTCGAGTGCGCTTCGGCGGCGTAGAACGCACCGAGCTGCGAGAACGGATTCGCGCGCCGGTGGTCCACCAGCTCTTCCAGCACGCGCGCGGCTTCGTCGTAGTTACCTTCGTTGAACAGACGAATGCCGCGGTGGTAATGGTCGCCCGTGGCACCGCGCAGGAGCCGTGTCCAGAACGACAACCGTCCCTCCGTTCGCTAGTCCATTTGTTTTCGCACGAAGGTCGGGATGCGGAATACCTCGGTGTTGAAGGATCGAATCGACCCGTTGTCCATGATCACCGGCTCGTCGCCCTCGGCGGGCTCGGCCTCGAACTCGATCATCGAATCGCCGCGCGCGAGAATCTCCGGGAAGTCGAGCACCGGCTCTTCGTCCTCGTAGGCCTCGTCGACGCGCGGCAGCGCCTCCATGCGCGCGATGGGCGCCGGTGCGCTCTCGAGCGGCATCGGCGCGGGCGGCGCCAAGGGGGCGAGCGACGCCATCATGGGAACGCTCTCGCGCACCGGAGCGACCGGAGCGGGAGCGACCGGCGTCGGCGCCGATACCACCGCCGCCGCGGGCATGACGGGCGCCGCGGGCATGACGGGCGCCGCGGGAGCCGGCATCGTCGACTCGCGGAGGAGCGGACGCGGTTCGACGCGCGCCGCCGCCGCGGGACGCGCTTCGACGGGTGCCGACTGGCGGTGGAATCCGGTCGCGATCACGGTGACGCGGATCTCGCCTTCCGGCATCGACTCGTCGATCACCGTGCCGAGGAAGACGTGCGCGCCCGCACCCGCTTCCGAGTTGATCACGGTCGCGGCGCGGCTGATCTGCTTGATG
This sequence comes from uncultured bacterium, assembly GCA_964560355.1. Lineage (GTDB taxonomy): Bacteria > Krumholzibacteriota > Krumholzibacteriia > WVZY01 > JAKEHA01 > JAKEHA01. The sequence goes on from CAZLLI010000009.1 coordinate 16,555, forward strand.
CCGAGCGAGCGCGGGCCCGTGATGTTGACCAGGATCGAGGTCGCGCCTTGGATCGACACGTCGTCTAGAAGCGGGCTGTGGATCGCCATGCGCGCGGCGTCCTCGGCCGCGCCGGGGCCATCGGCGACGCCGGTGCCCATCAAGGCCGCGCCGCCGTTACGCATCACGCTGCGCACGTCGGCGAAGTCGAGGTTGACCACCCCGGTCTCCGTGATGAGCGACGAGATGCCGCGGGTCGCGTTGCACAACACTTCGTCGGCGCGCGCGAAGGCGTCGAGCATCGAGGTGTCGTCGCCCGAGGTCTCGAGCAGCTTGTCGTTGGGAATGACGATCAGCGTGTCGACGGCTTCCTTGAGGGCGTCGATGCCGGCTTCGGACTGGCGCAAGCGCGGGGTTCCTTCGAAGAAGAAGGGCCGCGTGACCACGCCCACCGTGAGTGCGCCCGCTTCGCGCGCGAGGGCCGCGACGACGGGAGCCGCCCCGGTGCCGGTGCCGCCGCCCATGCCCGCGGTGATGAACACCATGTCCGCCCCGCGCACGCAAGCGCGGATCGTCTCGACGCTTTCCTCGGCCGCTTCGCGTCCCACGCGAGGGTCGCCGCCCGACCCCAGACCGCGCGTGAGCTCTTCGCCGATTTGGATTTTGTGGAAGGCGCTCGACTCGCGCAGCACCTGCAGGTCGGTGTTCACCGCCGCGAACTCGACGCCGCGGAAGCCCGCATCCACCATCCGATTGACCGCATTGCCACCAGCGCCACCGACGCCGACGACGCGCAGGACCGTGAGTTTCTTTTCCTCGTCCATTTCGAAGCGCATGATCGTCTCCTTCTCGTCAGATAAAACTGGCGATGGCACGCTTGAACGAATACAGCCCGGACGCGAGGCGCCCACCGCGCTCCGAGGCTCGCTCACCCGGCATGACGGCCGGCGTGAGCGCGCGAAGAAGCCCGACCGCGGTCGAGAACCGCGGGTGGGCGACCACTTCCGACAATCCTTCCAACCCCGCCGGCGACGCCACGCGCGCCGGAAGGTCGAACACCTGCTCGGCCAGCTCGCGGATGCCGGTCAGCATCGACGAACCGCCCGTCAATACCACGCCCGCGCGCAGCGAGCGCTTGAGCCCGCTCTGCGCGATCTGCTGGTCGATGAGACCGAACAGCTCGGTGACGCGCGGCTCGATGATTCCCGAGAGCACCGTCTTGGCCACGCGGCGCGGCCCGCGCCCCGCGACCATGCTGACTTGCACCACGTCGTGGCCGGCCACCAGGGTCGACAGCGCGCAACCGTGCTCGACCTTGAGGCGTTCGGCTTCGCGCGGCGACGTGCGTAGCCCGTAGGCGACGTCGCTCGTGACGTTGTGCCCGCCGAGCCCGATGACGCCGCTCGCCAAGACGCCGCCGTCGGCCGCCACCAGAACGTCGGTGGTGCCGCCGCCCACGTCGAGCACGATGGCGCCGTGCTCGCGCTCGTCCGCCGACAACACCGCGGTGGCCGACGCGAGCGGCTCCAGCACGATGTCGCCGATCTCGACGCCCGCGAGCTGCAACGTCTTCGCGAGATTGTCGAGCGCGGGGCGCGACGCCGTCACGACGTGCACGCGCGCCTCCAGGCGCGCGCCGAACATGCCGGCGGGCTGTCGAATGCCCCGCTGGCTATCGACAATGAACTCCTGCGGAAGGGTATGGATGATTTCGCGATCTTGTGGCAAGGAAAACTTTCGCGCGGCGTCGAATGCGCGCGCGACGTCGTCGGGCGCGATCTCCTTTTCGATGCTCCCCACCGAGACCACGCCGCGGCTGTTCATGCTGCGCACGTGCTCGCCGGCCGCGCCGACGTTGTAGCTCTTGGGCGCGGCACCCGCCATGCGCTCCGCCTCCGCGACCGCGCGCGCGACGCACACGCTGGCGCGCTCGATGTCGACCACGACTCCCTGCCGCATGCCCTCCGACGGCGCCAGCCCCGCGCCCACGACGCGCAGCGCGCCGCCCGTCTCCTCCGCCACCAGGGCCGCGACCTTGGTCGTGCCCAGGTCGATCGCTCCGCACAGTCTCCTCGCGCTTTTCATGATCATGCCTTCCGGCCTCCTTCGCTCGCCTTCCCTTGCCTGCACCTCGGGCAACCGAAACCGGCCCGACTAGATCTCGCTTCGCAGCACCACTTGATTGTCGAATCGCAAGTCGATCAGAGCCGCCGCGCCGTCGCGGCTCGCGAGCTCGTCCCGCAAGAGGAAGAACTTGCGCAGCCGCTTCTCGAAGTCCGCGTTGCCGACCAAGAGCACGCAGTCTTCCTTGAGCGAGCGGATCGACAGGCCGCTCTCGCTCGCGCGCACCTCGGAGATGTCCTCCGCGAAGCCGCGACCGATGCTGCGGCACACCGCGAGCGCCTCGATGGCGCCGCGCACCATGGGGTCCGTGCACACGCGCCCCGCCTTGACGTCGCTCGCCGCCACCCCGGTGATGGTGGGGAGGTCGAGCAGCCCGGTGTACTCGTCGCCGGGCATGACGACGCCGTCGGCGGCGATCTCGTAGTAGCGGTCGGTGAACACCAGCGCCACCGGCTCGCGCTCGACCACGTCGTACACGACGCGGTCCGGGAGCACGCGGCGCGCGGTGACGCTCGCGATGCGCGGGTGCGCTTCCAGGCGCGCTTCGTACACGTCGAGCGGCGCCAGGAGGATGTTGTGACCCTTCAAGTCCGCCACCAGGCGCTCGACTTGGTCGCGGTCGACGCGCGTGAGCCCGACCAAGTCGACGTGCTCCACCGCGAAGCGCGGCGACGTAGTCACATAGTCGTACAGGTACATCGACCCGACGATGAGCACGCCCACCACCAGCACCGCCACCACGCGGCGCAGGGCCGCGCGCAAGTTCCGTTTGCGATCCGCTTCCGTGCTAACGATTCCCAACGACGATCACCTCCGTTTTGAGCTCGACCCCGTACTTCTTGCGTACTTCCTCGCGCGCGGTCGCGATCAGCGACTCCACGTCGTCGGCGCTGGCGCGCCCCTCGACGTTAATAATGAAGTTCGCGTGCATGTCGCTGATCATGGCGCCCCCGCGCCGCGTTCCCTTGAGTCCGCACCCCTCGATCATCTCCGCCGCGTAGCGCCCGGGCGGGTTGACGAAGGTGCTCCCGAAGCTGCGCTCCCAGATCGGCTGCGTGTTCTTGCGCGCGATCGAGCGCTCGTACACGTCGGTGCGAATGGCGCCGGGCGCGCAGCGAAAGGTGGCCTCGACCACCACCGCGCCGGGATCCAAGCTGGTGTGACGGTACGTGAACGCAATGTTCGACGCCGCGAGCGCGCGCAGGCGACCGGTCTCGTCGACGATGCGCACGCGCGTAAGCGAGTCCTTCACTTCGCCGCCGAAGGCGCCCGCGTTCATGCGCACCGCACCCCCCACCGAGCCCGGGATGCCGGTCCCGAACTCCAACCCCGTGCGACCCGACTTGGTCATCTTGCGCGAGAGGGCCGCGAACGACGCCCCGCCCTCCGCCCACACCGTGCGCGCGTTGACGCGCGTGCGCGTCATGTGCTCGGCGAGCTGAATCACGATCCCGTCGAAGCCCCCGTCGCGCACGATCAAGTTCGACCCCTTGCCCACCGGCAGGTACGCGATACCCTGCGCGCGCGCGAGCCGCACCACGCGCGCCACCTCCGCCGCGGTGCGCGGCAGCACCATCACGCGCGCCGGGCCGCCCACGCCGATGGTGGTGTGCTTCGACATCGGCTCGTCCGTGCGCACCCGCCCGGAGAGGAACGCCGACAGGCGCGCGGCGGCGGCCGCCCAATCGATGGCGCTCGTCACCGCTCATCCTTTCCTTTCCACGGCGGCGTTCAAGTGCGCGAGCAGGAGGTCGCCGGCCTTGGTGACATCGCCCGCGCCCATCGTGATCACCATGTCGCCCGCGCGCACTTCTTCGGCGATACGCTTGACGCCGTCGGCGTAGGTGCGCACGTGCTCGACTTGGGTGCGGCCTTCCTTCGCGACGCGCTCGACGATGCGGGCGCTGTCGACGCCGGCGATCGGCTTCTCGCCCGCCGCGTACACGTCGGTCAGGAACACGCGGTACGCGCCGTCGAAGCACTTTCCGAATTGCTCGGCGAGCGCTTGCGTGCGCGTGTAGCGGTGTGGCTGGAACAGCACGAACAAGCGACGCCGGTAGCTCGAGAGCGCGGCCTGGATGGTGGCCGCGACTTCGGTCGGGTGGTGGCCGTAGTCGTCGACGACCAGCACACCGCCCGCCTCGCCTTTGACCTCGAAGCGGCGTCCCACGCCCTGCCAGCTCTCGAGTCCCGCGCGAATCTGGTCGAAGGGAATGTCGAGCCACAGACCCGCGGCGACCGCCGCCAAGGCGTTCCGCGCGTAGTGGTCGCCGGGGATGTGGATGGTCGCTTCGCCGAGCGCGCCGCGCGCGTCGGAAACCGCGAAGCGCGTCCACCCCGCGCCGCGCTCGCTGATCTTCCCCTCGAGGTCCGCGCGCCCGCCGAGCGAGTACGTCACCTTGCGGCGGCGGATGCGCGGCGCGATCTCCATCGTGCGCGCGTCGTCGGCGCACAGAATGACCGCACCGTAGAACGGCACGCGGTTCGCGTACTCGACGAACGCCTCTTCGATCGCGGCCAGGTCGGGATAGAAGTCCAAGTGCTCGAGGTCGATGTTGGTGATGATCGCGATCGACGAGGGCAGGTTCACGAACTGGCCGTCGCTCTCGTCGGCTTCCGCGACCACGTAGCGGCTCCCGCCCAGGCGCGCGTTGCTCGAGAGCGCGCGCACCTTGCCGCCCACGATCACGGTGGGATCGAGTCCGCCGCTCGCCATCACCGACGCGATCAGCGACGTGGTCGACGTTTTGCCGTGCGCGCCGCCCACCGTCACCGCGTATTTCAAGCGCAACAGCTCCGCGAGCATCTCGCCGCGCGGGATGGTCGGGATGCCTTGACGGCGCGCTTCCGTGAGCTCGGGGTTGTCGGGCGTCACCGCGCTCGAATACACCACCACGTCGGCGCCCGCGATGTTGCCGCCCGCGTGGCCGGCGAAGACCGCGGCGCCCAGCGACTGCAAGCGCGCCGTGATGTCGGTCGACTTCATGTCGGAGCCGCTCACCTCGAAGCCGAGGTTGATCAGCACTTCGGCGATGCCGCTCATGCCGATGCCGCCCACTCCGACGAAGTGCACGCGCTTGGTATGCCCGAGAAAGACCATTTCGTTTCAGCCGTCCGTCCGCGTCAGGCCGCGAGCCTCGTCGCCCTCACCGTGTGCTCTTTTTTTTTAGCCACCACCAGAATGGCGTCGGCGGCGCGATTCCCCGCGTCGGGGGTCGACCACGCGCGCATGGCGGCGCCCATGCGAGCGCGGCGCTCGTCCGACGAAAGCAACGTTTCCAGTTCGGCGACCAGACGCGCACCCGAAAGATCGGCGTCGCGCACGACGACGGCGCCGCCCGCTTCGACCAAGGGCGCCGCGTTGCTCGCCTGGTGCGCGTCGGCCGCGTACGGGTACGGCACCAACACCGCGGGGACGCCGAAGCGCGCGAGCTCGAACACGCTCGACGCGCCCGAGCGCGCGACCGCGACGTCGGCGAGCGCGTATGCGAAGTGCATCTCGTCGAGATATTCTCGCACCCTGACGAGACTCGACGCAGTTCGTGTACGGCGCTCCACTTCGGCGAGATCGAACGCGCCACAGAGAATCACGAACTGGACTCCGCGCTCGGAGGCCAGTCTTGCCGCCGCATCCGCGGCGGCTACGTTGAGCGAGTGCGCGCCCCGGCTTCCGCCCACCACCAGCACGGTTGGGCGCGACGCGTCGAGGCCGAAGAACGCGGCCGCCTCCGCGCGCGACGGCGACGGCATGGCGCGCAGCGGATTCCCTACCACCAGCGCGCGGGTGCCGGCGGGAAACCACGCACGCGACGATTCGTAGCCCAGCAGCACGAGGTCGGCGTGGCGTGCGAGGCGTCGATTGACCAGCCCCGGCACGCTGTTCTGTTCCTGCAGCACGCGCGGCACGCGCAGCGCGAGCGACGCCAGCACGACCGCCGCGCTCGCGAAGCCGCCCGTGCCCAGCACGACGTCGGGACGGAAGCGCGCCAGGATGCGCGCCGCGCGCGCCACCGCGGCGGCGAGCACGAAGGGCGCTCCCAGCTTGCGCGCGAGCGTGGCGCGGCGCAGCCCGTACCCCGGCAACAATTCGAACTCGCGGCCCGCGCGTGAGAGAATCCGCTCTTCCACACCGCCGCGCGCGCCCACGAAGAGCGCGCGGGTGGCGATGCGCGCTTCGAGGCGCTCGACCACGGCCAGCCCGGGGTACACGTGCCCCCCGGTGCCGCCGCCCGCGACCACGATGCGCAGCGCGTCGCTCATCGCACCCCCGGCTTGTGCGACGCGCGCATGGCGAGCGGCGCGACGAGGTTCCACTTCGCGCGCGACGTACGCGTTTCCTTCGGACGATAGCGCGACAAGTTCAGCAGCACGCCCACCGCGAACGCGTTGACGACCAGCGCCGAGCCGCCGTAGCTCAAGAACGGCAGCGGGAGTCCGGTGACCGGGAACAACGCCGTCGCCACGTACATATTGAGAATCGCGTACACGAAAACGGAGGCCGAGATACCGACGCCGAGCAACTGCCCGAAGCGGTCGCTGCACTGGTACGAGATCTTGAAGGCGCGCAGCGTGAGGGCGAGAAACGCGGCGCTCACCAAGAGCGTGAAGATGAGCCCGCCCTCTTCGCCCACGATGGAGAAGATGAAATCCGTGTAGGCGTCGGGCAGCCAGTTGAGCTTCTGCTCGCTGTCGCCGAGTCCCACGCCGAACACGCCGCCCGAACCGATCGCGATCAGCGACTGCTGCACCTGCCAGTTGAGCCCGGTCGCGGCGTCGTGCCCGAGGCCCAGGAACATCATCAGGCGCTCGCGCACGTAGTCGTGGCGCGCGATTTCGACCGCCGCCAGCGCGGCGCCCGCGCCGACGAAGGCGCCGATGTGGACGAGGCGCGCGCCCGCGACGAACAGCATCACCAGTGCGATGGTCACCGTCGCCGCCGCGGTCCCGAAGTTGGGCATCATCGCGATGACGCCCGCCACCAGCGCGATCGCCACCGCCGCGGGCAGGAAGCCGCGCCGGAAGGAGCGGAAGTCGCGCCCCGTGCGCGTCGCCCAGTAGGCCAGGAAGAACACCAGCGTCGTGCGCGCAATCTCGCTCGGCTGCAGCGTGGTGTGGATGAGCGGCACCAAGTACCAGCGGCGCGTGTCGCGAATGGTGACTCCAAACACGAACACCCCGATCATGAGTAGCACGCCGGCCAGGAACAGCATCGGCGCCGCGCGGCGGTAGACGCGGTAGTCGACGCGCGACGCCAGGAACATCACCACCAGCGCCACCACGCAGCGACCCGCGTGGTTGCGCATGAGCGCGAAGTGATCGCCGAATTTTCCGCCCGCGAAGTACGAGCTCGACGACAGCACCCAGCTCAACCCCAGCGCCATCAGCAGCAGCGTCACCACCAGGAGCCGCGTGTCCATGCCCAGGCGCAGGAGCTGCGCGCCGGATCCGTCGGCGGTGGTGGTGTGGGCGTTTGCGTCCATGCGTCCCTTCTAGAGCGCGTTCACGCTCGCGCGGAACACTTCGCCGCGCTCTTGGTAGTTCTTGAACATGTCGAAGCTCGCGCACGCGGGCGCAAGCAGCACGGTGTCGCCGGGGCGGGCCGACGCGCGCGCGGCGCGCACCGCGTCGCCCAGGTCGGACGCCTCCGCCATCTCGACGCGCCCGGCCAGCGCGCGCGCGATCACGGTGCGTGCTTCGCCGATCAGGACCGCGCGCCGCGTCGTCTTCAAGTACGGCACCAAGGACGCGAAGTCGCCCTCCTTGTCGCGGCCGCCGAGAATCAGGATCACGGGGCCGTCGATGCTGGCGAGGCTCTTGGCGGCGGCGTCGACGTTGGTCGCCTTGGAATCGTTGATGTAGGCCACGCCGTCGACCACGCGCACCAGCTCCATGCGGTGCGGGAGCGGGCGGTACGCGCGCAGCGCCGAGCGAATCGCGTCCAGCGGGATGCCGAATGGAATCACGGCGCCGATCGACGCCAGCGCGTTCTCGAGGTTGTGCACGCCCACGGGGGTGAACTCGCCGCGCTTGATGACGACCTCGCGCTTCCCCTTCCACGCGCGCACGATGGCGCCGTCGTCGAAGAACACGCCTTCGTCGAGCACGCGGCGCGAGCTGAAGGGCACGCGCGGCCCCTGGTGGTCGCGCGCGAATTCCGCGGCCGCACGATCCTCAATGTTGTAAACGTACGTGGTGTCGGCGGTGGCGCGGTTCAGGATGCGCCGCTTCGAGGCCGCGTACTCGTCGAATGAGTGGTGGTAGCGATCGAGGTGGTCGGGCGTCACGTTGAGAAGCACGGCGACGTCGACGCGGAATCGGTCGATGGTGTCGAGCTGAAAGCTGGACAGCTCGAGCACCAGCGTGCCGGGATCGCGCTCGCGCAGCACATCCGCGAGCGGGGTCCCGACGTTTCCGGCCACCACGACGTCGACGCCGCCTGCCTTCAAGATGTCGCCGATCACGCCCACCGTGGTCGACTTGCCGTTGGTCCCGGTGACGCCCACGATGCGCGCGCGCGTGTAGCGATACGCGGCTTCGATCTCGCCCATCACGGGCACGCCGGCCTTGCGCGCGCTCTCGAGCACGGGGTGTTCGAGTGGAACGCCCGGGCTCACCACGACGCACTGGGCCTGCGCCGCCGCGGCCGCCGCGCGCGCGCGGTCCACGATTTCGACCGTCGCGTGCGCGCGCAACGCGTCGTTGGCGCGCAGCTTTTCCAGCACGCCGGCGTCGTCGTCCGACACCGCGACGCGCTTGTTGTCGCGCGCGAGCAAGAGGCTCACCGCGAGGCCGCTCCTCGCCATGCCGAACACGAAGAAGCGCTCGTATTCCGGAAAACCGGCCACGTGACTCCTATTGCAGCTTGAGCGTGCTCAAGCTCACCAGTACCAACAGCGCGCCCACGATCCAGAAGCGCACGACCACTTTGTTCTCGTGCCACCCCGACAGCTCGAAGTGGTGATGGAGCGGCGACATCTTGAACACGCGCTTGCCCGTCAGCTTGAACGACGCCACCTGGATCATGACGCTCAAGGCTTCCGCGACGAACACGCCGCCGATGATGACGAGCAGGAGCTCGCGCTTGAGCAACACCGCCACCACGCCGAGCGACCCGCCCAGCGCGAGCGACCCGGTGTCGCCCATGAAGACCTGCGCCGGGTGCGCGTTGTACCACAGGAATCCGAGGGTGGCGCCCACCACCGCCATGCAGTACACGGCGAGCTCGCCGCTTCCCTCCAAGTACATGATGTTCAGGTAGTCCGAGAACACGCGGTGGCCGCTCACGTACGACAGCCCCGCGAAGGCGAGGAAGCAAAACGCCGAGAGCCCGATCGCGAGTCCGTCGATGCCGTCGGCGAGATTCACCGCGTTGCTCGACCCCGTCACCACCAGCGCCACCAGCAAGATGAAGAAGATGCCGAAATTGATGAACAGCCCCTTCGCGAAGGGAATGCTGGTCAGCGTCCCCGCGTCGCGCGCGAGCGGGTTGAAGTAGAGGAAGGCGCCGAGCGCCAAGCCGAGCGACATCTGGCCGATCAACTTGTAGCGTCCGACCAGTCCCTTCGGGCGCCGCTTGACGACGCGCAGGTAGTCGTCGAGGAATCCGATGCCGCCTGTCCACAGGGTCGTGAGCAGCGCGATCTGCACGTAGCGGTTGGTGAGGTTGCACCACAACAGCGACGGCACCACGATGGACGCCAGAATCAACAGACCGCCCATGGTGGGCGTGCCCGCCTTCGCCTGGTGCGTCTTGGGGCCTTCCTCGCGGATCACTTGGAACATCTGCGTGCGCCGCAGCGCGCGAATCAGCGCCGGCCCCAGCACGAAACTAATGAGGAGCGCGGTCGCCATCGCGTACGCGGAGCGAAACGTGATGTAGCGGAACACGTTGAACACCGAGATCTCGGTGTGCAACGGATACAGCAGGTGGTACAGCATCCTGGGGCGTCCTCCGCTTCCGGTTTCGGTGCTACGCTCGGCGCTTGCGCGCGAGCGCGTCCACGCTTGCCGTGACGAATTCGTCGAGCTTCATCGCGCGCGATCCCTTGACCAGCACTACGTCGCCGTCCTCGGCGTCGCGCACGAAGGCCGCCGTCAGCGCGCCGGCGTCCGCGAACGCTTCCACCGCGAGGCCCGCGCGTTGCGCGCGCGCGGCGTCGACCACCACGCGCGCTTGTTCGCCGAGCCAGTACACCTTGTCGATCGCGAGCGCCGCGACGGCCGCGCCCACGCCCGCGTGCAGCGCGTTACTCTCGTCGCCGAGCTCGCGCATGTCGCCCAGCACGGCGACGTGGCGGCGGCCCGGCAGCGACGCCACCATCGCGAGCGACTGCTTCACGCTGGCCGGGCTCGCGTTGTACGACTCGTCGATCATGGTGACGCCGGCGACGACGTGGATGCGTCCGCGGCCCGGCATGGGCTTCACCGCGGAGAGCGCCTCGCGCATGCGCGTGGCGTCGACGCCGCACGCGTCGCCCACCGCGAAAGCGGCGCACGCGTTCATGGCGTTGTAGTCGCCGACGAAGGAAAGGCTCAAGGGCTCCCCGTTCACGCTGAAACGCAGGAGCCCCTCGGAGAACGTCGCGTTCCCCAGCCGAAAATCGGCCGCCGGTGAGCGGCCGAAGCTGAACACGCGTCCCTGCACTTTGGCGTCCAGCTTCTCGAAGTACTCGTCGTCGCGCGGCAGCACCGCGGCGCCGCCCTGCGCGAGGTGCGCTAGCAGCGCCCCTTTCTCTTCCGCGATGGCGGCGCGCGACCCGAAGTAGCCGACGTGCGCGTCGCCGATATTGGTAATGACGGCGACGTGGGGCGCGAGCAACCCGCCCAGCGCGTCGATTTCGCCCCGGTGATTCGTCCCCACTTCGCACACCAAGTATTCGCAGTGCTCGTCGGCGTCCAAGACCGTGAGCGGCACGCCGACCAAGCTGTTCAGGTTGCCGAGGTTCGCGTGCACGCGGTACTTCGCGCGCAAGACCGCGCGCACGAATTCCTTGGTGGTGGTCTTGCCGGCACTCCCCGTCACCGCCACCACGCGCGCGGTGAGGTGGCGGCGATACGAGCGCGCAAGATCGAACAGCGCGCGGCGCGTGTCGCGCACGAGCACGAACGAGACGCCGTCGCGCTCGAGCGCGTCGGCGACGGCGGGGTCGGAAACCACCGCGGCGGGGCTGCCGGCGGCGACGGCGTCGCGCACGAAGCGGTGCCCGTCGACGCGCTCGCCCGGGAGCGCGAAGTAGACCCGCCCCGCGCAGTCGCCGCGGCTGTCGATCGCGGCCCCCGACCACGCGGCGGCGGCGGCGACGACGCGCGCGCGCACCAGCTCGCCGCTCGCCTCCAAGGCGTCGCGAACCCACTCCAGCGTGCGCAAGTTGGTGCGCATGGTCACCGCGCCGTCCACGATGCGAGCGCCTCCCCCGCTTGGTCGCGATCGCTCCACGGGTGCTTGGCGGTTCCGATGATTTGGTATTCCTCCGCGCCCTTGCCGAGCAGCGCGATGAGATCGCCGCGGCGCGACTCCTGCACCGCGGCGCGAATCGCGCGCGCGCGGTCGAGCTCCACCACCACGTCGCCCCCGTCGATGCCGGCGCGAATGTCGTCGATGATCGCTTCTGCGCGCTCGCTGCGCGGGTTGTCGGTGGTGAGGAACACGCGGTCGCAGACGCGCGCCGCGATCGCGCCCATCACCGGGCGCTTGCTCTTGTCGCGGTCGCCGCCGCACCCGAACACGGCGACGAGCCGCTTGGGGTTGAGACCGCGGCACGTCGCCAGCACGCGCTCGAAGCCGTCGGGCGTGTGCGCGTAGTCGACGACCACTACCGGCTTGTCGCCGCCGCCGAGCGCCTCGAAGCGCCCCGGCACGCGGTCGACCGCTTCCAACCCGGCGCGAATCTGGTCCAGCGTGGCGCCGGACGCGAACGCCGCCGCCGCCGCGCACGCCGCGTTGGCGGGCACGAAGCCGCCCCGCAGCTTCATGGCGACGCGCAGGGCTTCACCGACGGACAGCGCGAGCGCGAAGCGCGTGCCGTCCAGCGACACGTCGACTTCGCGCACGCGCCAATCGGCGTCAGCGCCGGTTCCCACGGCAATCTTTTCGCCCTGGAACGAGGCGCCTATCAATCGCGCGTTGGCGTCGTCGTTCCAGTACACCAAGGTTCCGTTCGGCTTGTGACGACCTTTCGCGACGAGCGAATGACAGAATTCCGCCTTCGCCGCGATGTAGTCGTCCATCGTCTTGTGAAAATCGAGGTGGTCATGCGTGACGTTCGTGAGTATCCCGACGTTAAAATCTAGCCCCCATACTCGATGTTGCCGCACCGCATGAGAACTGACCTCCATGACCACCCCGAAACAATTCTGGTCGCGCATGGCGCGGAACCAGGAATGCAACGTGACCGCGTCCGGCGTCGTGTGCGGATCCTTGTGGAGCGCGTCGACGCCGTGGCCGAGCGTGCCGACGAGCCCCGTGCGTCGTCCGGCGCGCTGAAAGATCGATCGCAGCAAGAACGTGGTCGACGTCTTGCCGTTGGTGCCGGTGACGCCGCACAGGAAGAGCTCGCGCGCGGGGTCGCCGAAGAAGCGCGACGCCAGGAGCGCGAGCGCTTTCGACGAACTCTCGACACGCACGAACGGCGCGGCGACGCCCGCAATCTCGCGCTCGCCCACCACCACGACGGCGCCGCGGCGCACCGCGTCGGCGACGAAGTCGTGGCCGTCGCTCGCGGTCCCGCGCACCGCGACGAAGACGTCGCCCGCCTTGACGGCGCGCGAGTCGGCGGTGACGCCGGCGACCGGCAGCGCGCGCACGCGCGCGTCGGCGCCCGTGAGCACCAACGTGCCCGCCGCGTCGATCAGGGCGCCCAATGTCACCGTGCGCGTCGCCATGGCTTCCTCCGCGACCGTCATCGCCGACCGCGTCCCGAGTTCTTCACCGCCGCCGCGCTCTGCGCCGCCACTACACCCGCGACCGCGCGCGTGTTGGACGCGCGCGCGTCTTCCTCGCGCGCTTCCGACGCGGGCGCTTCGTCGGCGGGGCGCGTGACCTCGCGGTACATGGCGCGCAAGCGGCGGTTCTCGTCGAACCCCGCGGGCGCGAGAGCCGCCGCGTCGGCGACGAACAAGCGCACGACGCCGTCGCGATCCATGGGCGCTCCCGGCGCGGGCACCTGCGCCACCACGCGGCCGCTGTCGCCCGACACCAGCACGTTGGCCCCGAGTTTACGCGCCGCGCCGAGTGCGCTCGCGCGGTCCATGCGCAGGAAGTTCGGCGCCGCCGCGCCGCGGTCGCCGAGGGAAGCCACGCGCAGCGTTTCCAGCGACAGCACGTCGTCGAACCAGTCGGTCGACGTCGCGAGCGCGCGACAGATGCGCGCGAACACGGGCGCCGCCGAGTCGCCGCCGAAACGCGACGCCCACTTGGGCTCGTCGATCATCACGATGGCCGCGATCTTGGGCTTCTCGTACGGCGCGAAGCCGACGAAGCTCGACACGTAGCGGTGCAAGAGGTAGCCGCGCCCGCCCGCCTTCTGCGCGGTGCCGGTCTTCCCCGCCACGCGCATGAATTCCAGCTTGGCGGCCTGCGCGGTGCCGTCTTCGACCACGCGCAGGCACATCGCGCGCAGCGTGGCCGCGGTTTCTTCCGATACCACGCGCCGCACCACCACCGGCTCCGAGCGCGACACTTCGCCCGTGCCCGGGTCGGCGACACCGCGCACCAGGCGCGGCATCATCATCACGCCGCCGTTGGCGATGGCGGCGAACGCGTTCAGGATCTGAATCGGCGTCACCGCGACTTCCTGGCCGAACGCCATGGTCTGCTTGGTGCGCGCCGACCAGCGCTCGATGGGCGGCACCAAACCGGCCGATTCACCGGGCAGTCCGATGCCCGTCTTCGACCCGAAGCCGAACAGGCGCGCGTAGCCGTAAAGATCGCCCGGCTGCAAGTACGACGACGCTTTCGCCATCACGATGTTGCTCGAGTACATGAACGCTTCTTCGATCGTGAGCATGCCGTGCGGGTGCGGGTCGCGAATGGTGGCGACGCCGACGGCGGCCTTGCCCTCCTCCGCGTCGAAGGAATCGGCCGGCGTGACGCGCGTCTTGTCGAGCAGCGCCGCCATCGTCACCAGCTTGAAGGTCGACCCCGGTTCGTACACGTGCGACACGCTGCGCAGCGTCCACAGCGAGTCGGCGCGCGACGCGCGCTCGCGGTTCGCGATCGACGGGAGCTCGGCGAGCGCGAGCACGTCGCCGGTCGCGATCTCCATCACGATGACGGCGCCGCCCTTGGCGCCGAACTCGTCGACGGCGCGGCGCAGCTCGGTCTCGGCCACGTCCTGCACGGTGGCGTCGATGGTGAGGTACACGTGCTTGCCGTCGACCGGCTTCTGGTCGACGGTGGTGTAGTAGCGGTCGCTCTTGTAGGCGCCGTTGCGCACCACCGTCTCGCGACCGGGGACGCCGCGCAGCGCCTTGTCGTACGCCGCCTCGACGCCGGAGAGCCCGCCGTTCTCGCGACTCACGAAACCGATCACCTTGCTGCCGACGGCGTCGTAGGGATAGATGCGGTTGGCCTTGAGCTCGACGACGACGCCCTCGAGCTTGGAGAGCTCGCGGCGCTCGGCTTCGGCCAGCATGACGTCGTGCTTGACGTAGACGAACGACTTGCGCGAGCGCAGCTTGTCGCGCACCGAACCGGCCGACATGCCCAGCGCGCGCGAGAGAGAGCGCGCGACCTGCGCGCGGTCCTTCACGCGCTCGGGCTGCACCGCCACCGACGAGCGGCGGATGTTCATGGCCAGGGGGCGCCCGTCGCGGTCGAAGATACCGCCGCGGTCGGCCGCGACCACGCGCGGCGCCACCCGCTGCTTCTCGGCGATGGCGATGTAGTCGTCGTGGCGGAGATACTGGAGTTGGAAGAGACGCGCCCACAGCACCAGCACGGCGAGCCCGAACCCACCACCCACGATACACAACCGCCGCTTTTGGTCCCGTGTCGTCATCTACGCATCACCTGCGAGAGCTGGCTCACGTCGGCACCCAGGACGTCGTCGACGCGCACGGGGTCTTCGGGAGCGGTGTCGCTGCGCAGCACGGGGCCGTCGATGGCCACGCGCACCACGTCGTTCTGGGTGGCGCCGATTAGCCCCAAGTCTTCTTCACAATGACGTGATACGCGCGACTTCGAGGTCATGGTGGCGTAACGCGCGGTGAGCACGCCGATGCGTTCGCGCAGCACCAGCTCCTCGCGCTTGCGCGCGGCCACGTTCTCCATGAGGCTGGAGGTGTAGACCTGCGTCGACACGTAGGCGAGCAAGAGCACCGCGAAGGTGACGTAGCCCATCACCATCATGGGCGCGCCCAGCTTGCCCGCGAGCGCGTCGAGGAAGAACTGTCCGGCCACCAACACGGGGTGCTTGCGCTTCACTGCAGCCGACCCCTCTCCGCGCGGGCGCCGTTGGCGACCTTGGCGGCGGCGCGCAGCGTGGCGCTGCGCGCGCGCGGATTCGCGGCCACCTCTTCGGCCGACGCGCGCACGCCCTTCTTGGTCAGCACGTCGACGCGCGGGGTGCGGCCGCACACGCACACCGGGACACTGGGCGGGCACACGCACACCGCACTCTGGTCGCGCAGGAACGTCTTCACCATGCGGTCCTCGAGCGAGTGGTAACTCATCACGACCAAACGGCCGCCCGGCGTGAGCACGT
This sequence comes from uncultured bacterium, assembly GCA_964560355.1. Lineage (GTDB taxonomy): Bacteria > Krumholzibacteriota > Krumholzibacteriia > WVZY01 > JAKEHA01 > JAKEHA01. Next base: position 32,361 of record CAZLLI010000009.1, read on the forward strand.
CGAGGACGCCGTCCAAGAACGCACGCAAGATGTCGAGCTCGCGGTTGACCGCGATGCGTACGGCCTGAAACACGCGCGACAACTCGGCCGGCGGAACTCCGCGACCCAGCGCCGACACCACGGCCGCGCGCAGGTCGCCGGTGGTAGAGAGGGAGCCCGCCGCGGCAGCGCGTTCTATGGAGCGCGCGACGCGGCGGGCCTGGCGGACCTCACCGAACTCACGTAACAGCGACGCAATCTCGTCGACATCGAGGCGCGCGAGCAACTCCGCCGCCGTCTCGCCGTCGCGACTCATGCGCATGTCGAGCGGCCCGTTGGCGGAGTGGCCGAAGCCGCGCGCGGGGTCGTCGAGCTGCGGGCTGGAGAAGCCGAGGTCGAGCAGCACGCCGTCGACCTTGCCCACGCCCGCGAGTACGTGGTCGAAATCGGAATACAAGCCGCGCACCAAGGTGACGCGGTCGGAGAACCGGGAGAGGCGCGACGCGGCGGCTTCCAGCGCGACAGGGTCGCGGTCGACGCCGATCAATTGCAGTCCGGGGTGCGCGGACAGGATCGCTTCGGCGTGTCCGCCGAAACCGACCGTGCCGTCCACGACTATCTTCGCGCGCTCGTGCACGAGGTAGCGCACCACTTCGTCGACCATCACCGGGAGGTGACGCATGCCGACTACCTTGTGCGCCCGCGCGCGCGACGAACCATATGGAACGACCACCATCATCGTGCCGACTAAAAGAACGTGTTGTTGATGTGCTTGAACGCCTTCGCCATCTCGGCGTAGCGGCGCTCGATGTGCTTCGGGCTCCACACTTCGACGCACGAGCTCATGTTGATGACGACCACCGTGCCGTCGAGCTGACAGCGGTCGCGCACGCTCTTGGGGAGAATGAGACGTCCCTGCGCGTCGGCGACCACCGTCTCGCGGTGGAGCTGGACGAAGCGCACGAAGTCACGCTTGACCTCGCCGGGGGCCTGGCTCAGAAAGCGGCGCTCGTATTCGTCCCACTGGGCGCCGGTGCGAATCTCGAGGAAGGGCGGCTCGTCGATATTGGGCAGAAGATGGAGCCGTTCGCCCTTCTTGAGCTTGAGCTGCTCCCGGACCGGGCGCGCGAGTTGAAGACGGCCCTTGGGGTCGATGCTATGGACGTGTCTCTCGCCGAAGGAGCCCTGCATCGCAAAGCCTAACTCGTTGAAAAAATTAGTATTTAGAACAGATTTAGGGAAACTGCACCACTTGAGAGCGCATTCTATGGATTTTTAGGGAAAGCGGTCAAGCGAAAAACCGCGGTCAGGGACACGAATCCCCGAGAAAGATAGAGGGGCCCGAAGGGCGCTTGGATTGGGGCCGGATTAGGAGGGCTTCGACGCCACCACACACACCGTCGCGGCGAGACCGCGAATTCCCGGCGTGCGCTCGGAGGCGCGTTCGGCGAGCGACCACGCGCCGTACATCGCGTCGGGCGTGTTCTTCAGCATGAAGAGAAAGTGCGACACGCTCGTCACGCGAAAGCCCGCGTCCGTGAGCAGCGACACGATCTCGCGATCGGGCAGCGGGCGGTGGTAGCGATACGGATGGTAGTCGTCGCGCGACGTTCCCAGGTCGGGATAGCACATCGACGGCAGGCGCGAGCGGATCCAGCGGTGGCGCACCGCGACGCGCTTCGCGCGCTCGACCACGCTCGCGTGATTCGGCGTCGACAGCACGATGCGCCCCCCGCGCTTGAGCACGCGAAAGCACTCCGCCATCGCGCGCGGCCGGTCCTCCGCGAAGACGTGCTCGAAGGTCTCCACCAGCGTCACGTGGTCGAAGCTCGCGTCGGGAAACGGAAGCGCGCGCGCGTCGGCACCGGCCACGTCGAAGGGAATGCGGTTGAACTCGGCGATGCGCTTCCCCACCGCGAATTGATCCGGCACGATGTCGACGCCGACCGCGCGGAACCCGAGCGCGTTGAGCGCCATCACGTTGAAGCCCCAGGCCGAGCCCACGTCGAGCACGCGGCGGCCGCCCGCGAGGTCGAGGTGGCGGTCCACCTCGGCGAAGCGGCGCATCATCATGTGCCGGCGCCCGCGCGGACCCAGGTACCAGTGGCGCAGGAGGTCGGGCATGTCGTCGCGCGCGAGGTCGGGCGGAATCGCGATGTCGGGGAGCACGAAGGTCACGGCGCCACCGTCACGCGGTAGAGCGTGTAGTGGTACACGCCGGGCTTGCGAATGCCGAGGTTGCGCACCTCGGTCGCGTACACGCGCTCGAAGCGGTGCCCGTTGATCACGCTCCCGTCGAAGCGATTCTCTTCGTGCTCGCGGTCGACGAAGTAGTCGACGTGGGGGTAGCCCTTCACGCCGAAGTACAGCCCTTGCGCGACGATGTCTTCGTAGTCGTGGGCCTCGCGCAGCTTCCCCGCTTCCGGTTCGACCAGCCCGCCCAGGTCGAGCACGCGGCGCTCCGAGTAGAACGCGAGATAGCCGATGTCGGCCGCCGCCACCACGGCCTCGGGCTCGGAGTGGTCGCGCAGGTACAGCGCGAGGTCTTTCATCGGGCCCTGCAGGTCGGCGCTGAACGCGCGCGACGGCGGCAGCACCACGCGCGCGTACAAGAACGCGTTCGCCGCCACCGCGACCGTCGCCGCCACCAGTGCCACGCGGCGCGCGTTCGCACCCGCTGCGTGCTCGAGCGCGCGCCACCCGATCACGCACAGCGCGGGGGTGATGAGGAGCAGGTAGCGCGACAGCACCTGGATGTCGAAGGCCACGTACGCGACCGGCAAAGCCACCATCCACAGCGCGCAGAAGCGCAGCGCGGGGTCGAACACCACCGCGCGGCGCCGCGTCGCCGCCACGTCGACGAGCATCGCCAGGAGCGCGACCGCCTGCGTGCTCACGACGATCTTGACGACCGGCGCGAATTTCGAGACGAACAGCACCGGATTGGTAATGACGCCGCCGCTCTTCGCGCCCGCGGTGTTGGGCAAGAAGCTGCCGAGGTGCCACTTCGCGAACGCGAGCCAGGGCGCGAGCAGCAACCCCGCCACGAGGAGCGCGGTGGCGACGGTTGCGAGCGACGGTCGCGGGCGCAGTGTCACTACCGCGACGCAGAACACCGGGACCGCGAGGTACATCTCGGGGCGCAGGAGCGCCGCCACTGCCACCGCGGCGCCAAAGCGCGCCGCCCCACCCGCGCTCGACGTCGCCCGCAACGACGCGAGCGCCACCGCGGCCGCGGCCAGGGTCGCGGCCGACGACTCCATGCCGAGCGCCGACCAGCGCGCGAACCACGCGTCCACCGCGAGCGCGACGGTCCCGCACATCGCCACCGCGCGCGACGCCCCCGCCGCGCGCGCGAGCCGATAGAACACGAACAGGGTCGCGAAGCCCGCGAGCCACGACAGCGCGCGACTCAAGTCGACCCACGATTCGGGGCTCGACCAGCGCCCGAGCGCCGCGATCGCCATCACCCACAGCGGGCTCGTGGTCCCGAACGAGCGCTCGCCCGGGTTGAACGCGAACTCGCCGTGCGCCGCGAGATTCTTCGCGTACTGCAAATGAATGAAGCCGTCGTCGGTGAAACCGTGGCGGAGCGGAAGCAGGAACGCCGTCAGCACCAGCACCGGAACCAACCACACCGCGCGCGACATGCTACGCCTCCCCCGTCGTGCACGCGTCGAGGACGCGCGCCAGCTCGCCCGCCTGGCGCGCGCGCTCGAACTCCGGGCGCGGCGACAGGTCGTAGGCGCGCTCGAGCGAGCCGTCGCGCCAGCGCGTGTAGAGCGTGTCGAGGGCGCGCGCGATGCCCTCCACGTCGGAGGGCTCTACTGTCTCCCCGCGCCGCAGCGACTCGACCAGCGCGCGCGCTTCGCCCGCGGGAGCGAGCGCCAACACGGGGCGCGCGAGGCCGATGTACTCGTAGAGCTTGCCCGGCACCAACCCGTCGTACCGCGAATCGGCGTGTTTGATCAACAACAGAACGTGCGCTTCCTTTTCCAGCCGCAGCACCTCGTCGTGCGCGAGCGACGCGCGAAAGCGCACGCAGTCGCCGAGCGCGAGTCGCGCCGCCGCGCGCTCGTTGTCGTCCTCGCGCGCGCCCACGAATTCCACCGCAACGTCGGCGCGCGCCTGGGGGCGACGGTCGAAGAACCTCGCGAGCGCTTCCAAGAACGGCACCGCGCTGCGCTTCTGGGTGAGCATCCCGGCGTGGACGATGCGCAGGGGGCGCGCGCCGGGAGCGAGCCTTTCCACCGCGCGCGCTTCGTCGCCGTCGAAGCCGTTGGGGACGCGCACCACCCGCGCGCGCGGGTAGTCCTGGCGCATCACCGCCTCGTGCCAGCGCGTCGTGACGAGCACGGTGTGGGCGTGGGCGCACACGCGTGCTTCCAGCGCGCGGTGGATGCGCGCGTGGAGCGCGCTCGGAGGATCGAGCAGGCGCAGGTTCATCCACGGGTCGCGAAAGTCCGCGACCCACGGGAGTCGCGTGCGCGCGCGCACGGCGTCGCCCACCAGGTGGCTCGTCTCGGGCGGCGAGGTCGAGTACACGGCGTCGAAGCGCGTCGTGCCCGCCTCGCGCAGCGCGGCGCGCAGCGCGAACGGGTACCACCCGATGTAGCTATCCGGCATCAATACGGCGGACGCGGCGCGCCGCGCGAAGCCGAAACGCCGCGACGAGCGCGTCTGCGACGGCGCCTGCGTACGCGCCGCCGACAGCACGCCTTGCCCGCTCCACGTCGACGTGCGCACGACGCGGCACGCGGGGGGAATCTTGGCCGCGAGGCTTTCGTCGCGGATCCAGAAGGCGTCGCCGCGCGGCGCGATCACGGTCGTGCGCCAGCCGTGCTCGGGCAGGTAGCGCACGAACGAGAGCGGGCGGTACACGCCGCCGCCCCCCATGGGCGGAAAGAACGGGACGATCATGAGGACGTGCTTCACGGCATCCACCACGCCAGCCCGCGCGCGAGTCCGTGCCCCGCGAGCGCCTGCACCACGCGCGCGCGCTCGTCGGCCGCGAGTACGCGCGCGCCGCGCGCGGCGCGGACGTAGATCACGAGCGCGACCAGCGCGAGCGGCCACACCACCAGGCGCGACGCCCCCAGCCGCTGCGCCGCCAGCGCCGGCGCGAAGGCGAGCGCCGCGCATACGAGCGACTTCGCGAGCGCCGCGAGCGCGTCGGCGAAGCGCGGCTTCACCGACGCGAGCCGCGCCGCCGTCAAGAGCTGCAGCACGCACGCGACCAACGTCGCCACGCCCGCTCCCGCCACGCCGAGCGGTTTCGCCAACGCGACCAGGAGTGTCAGGTACGCGCACGCCCACACCAAGTCGCACGCGAGTGCCGCGCGCACGCCGTCGAGCGATTTCATCACGGCGGTCAAGGGCGCGGTCATGGCCGAGAGCGGGATCGACGCCGCCAGGAGCCACAGCGTGACGCGCGCGTCGAGGAACGCGCCGCTCGAGGCGATCCGGATCAGGTCGTCCGCGTACACCGCGATGGCCGCCGCCGCGAACACCGCCGCCAGCACGCTGGCCTTGAAGAAGGCGCGCGTCGACAGGTGCACGACGTCGCCGCGACCCTCCGCATCGACGCGCGTCACCTCGGGCTGGAACGCAAGCACGGGGATGGCGATGAATCGGTTGGCGAGGCGCGCGATGCGCGAAGCGACGTGGAACAGCGACAGCGCTTCCAGCGCGAGCACGTTCGACAGCACCCAGCGGTCGGCGTCACTGAAAGCGAGCGCGACGACGCTCAACCCGAGCGCGCCCCACCAGTACGCGCGGTACGGCGTCGTCGCCCCGACGGCAACGCCCGCCGCCACGTCGCGGCGCACCCGCCCCGCGAACCACGGTGTGGCGACCAACGCGACCACGATCGACGTCACGCCCACGATCTCGAACAGGCGCGTGAGCGTCAGACGATCGGCTTCGAGCGCCATCCAACCCACCTGCAATACCAGCGCTCCCGTCTCGAACACGGTTTGCGACCCGAAACGCCGCAGCCCGTTGAAGCCGCCGTACAGCACCAGCTTGACCGCGACCGCGATGGTCGTGACCGAAAACCACACGAGGAGGCGCGCGTCGAGCTCGGGTGTCGGTACGTGTGCGAAGAACTCGCGGCGCGCCGCGATCACGACGGCGAGCAGCACGACGCACGCCGCGACCGTGAGGAGCAGCGCCGACGCCGAGAGCCGCACCGCCGACGCGCGCGCGCCGCGCGACGCGTGCTCGGGCAAGAAGCGGGTGAGCACCTGCGGGAATCCGTTGGCCGCGATCATCGACACCAGGAGCGAGAGTCCGCGCAGCGACGCGAACAATCCGAACGTCGCCATGGGGAGCGACGCGGCCAGGATGCGCATCTGCACCAGCGTGAGCACCGTCGCCAGCACCGTGGACACCGCGAGCGCCGCGGTGTTGCCGACGAAGCGCGAGCGTCGTTCCGTCATCGCGAGCGCCTCCACCCGCGCAGCGCCGCCACCGCGCGGCCGGCGAGGCGCCGATAGCGCACGATGCGGTAGCGGTACGGCTCCCCGCCCAGCGAGCGCTTGTATTCCTCCAGCGACGCCTTGCCCAGGCTCGCGCCCAAGTTGTACGAGCGAAAGCCCGCCTCACACGCCTCGCGCATCGCCGTCGCGTACAGCAGCGTGCCCGCGTGGAGGTCGTCGCCTTCGCGCGATGCCATCCCGTACCACGCGGTCACGTCCTCCTTATAGTAGAAGTTGACGTGGCCCCCCACCACGCGCCCCTCGTGCTCGGCGACGTACATGCGCACGCGCTCGCCGCCGCGTGCGACCAGCCCGCGAAACAACGACTCCGGGTGTCCGCCGCGCTCGTCCCATCCCGCCAGCCGCGCGCGATACACGTCGAAGAAGCGCGTCACGTCGTCGTCGGAGGCGGCGCGGCGCACGACCACGCCCATTTCCTCCGCGCGCCGCACGCGCCGCCTGCGCGGCTTGTCGAAGCGCTCGCGCCACACCGCGTCGAACCCGCCCGCGATGTCGACCACGTGGGTGAACGCGTCTTCCACCTCGCCGTCGGCGTCGAAGGCGTTGCGAAAGTCGACCCACCCGGTCTCGAGCACGCCGCGGCGCGCGCCCTGGCGACGAAACTCCGTTATCAATGCCCGCGACGCCGCGTCGTCGCCGACGGGGCCGCCGTAGGTCCCGAACGGGAGCGACCACAGAATCTCGAAGGGACCGCGCTTGGCGACGAAATACGGGAGGAATGCGCGCGCGTCGCCCTCGGTGACGAGACAGCGCGGCGTAAGGCGCGGGTACGCGTCCGCGAGCGACGAAAGCCACGCGTGCGTGTGGTAGAAGGTGGCGCGCGGCGACGACTCGGCGACCGCGTCCAGCTCCGGCGGGAACGTGTCGACCAGCACGACCTTCATCGGCTAGCCCGCGCGAAAGTGTTCGGCGATGCGCGTGACCGCTTCCGCCACGTCGCGCACGTCGTCGTCGGTCATGTCGGGGAAAATGGGAAGCGAGATGCAGCGGTCGTAGTAGTCGTCGCTCACCGGGAAGGACTGCCCGTCGCGCAAGTACGGACGGAAGAACGGGTGCCGGTAGATGGGAATGAAATGCACCGACGTGCCGACGTTCTCCGCGCGCAGCGCCTTGATGAATTCGTCGCGGTCGATGCGCAGCGCGTCTTTCCGCAAGCGGATCACGTACAGGTGCCAGGTGTGCCAGTTGCCCGGGTGCTCGCGCGGGAGCTCGATCGCGCTTGCGCCCGCGAGCGCGCGCGCGAGCCCGTCGGCGACGTGGCGCCGGCGCTCGAGCAGCGCGTCGATCTTGGCCAGCTGGGTGAGTCCGAGCGCCGCATGGAGGTCGCTCAAGTTGCACTTGTAGCCCGGGATCTGCACCTCGTAGTACCACGAGCCCTTGTCGGTGTAGCGGCTCCAGCTGTCGCGCGACATGCCGTGGTAACCGAGCAGGCGCAGTCGCTGCGCGAGCGCGTCGTCTTCGGTGGTGATGGCGCCGCCTTCGGCGCTGGTGAGATTCTTGGTGGCGTAGAAGCTGAACGTCGTCGCGAGGCCGAAGCGCCCCAGCTGGCGGCCGTTCACGCGCGCGCCGAACGAGTGCGCGGCGTCCTCCACCACGGGAACGCCGGCCTTCTTGGCGATGGCGACGATCTCGTCGATGCGGCACGCCTGGCCGCCGAAGTGTACCGGCATGACGGCCTTGGTGCGCGGCGAGAGCGCGCGCTCCACCGCCGCCGGGTCGACGCCGAACGTGCTCGTCTCGATGTCGGCCAGCACCGGGGTCGCGCCGTTGTGGAGAATGGCGTGGACGGTCGACGCGAACGTGATGGGCGAGGTGATCACTTCGTCGCCGGGCCCGACGCCGAGCGCCTTCATGCACAGGAACATCGCTTCGCTGCACGACGACACCGCGATGGTGTGCGCGGTGCCGAGGTACGCGCCCAGCTTCTTCTCCAGCTCGACCGCCTTCGGACCCGACGTGAGCCAGCCCGAGCGCAGCGTCTCCGCCACCGCGGCGACGTCGCTCTCGTCGACGGCGGCGCGAAAGAACGGGAGCGGCTTCGACCGCACCGGGGTTCCGCCCGCGATGGCGGGCAACGGCGAGCGCGAGATGCTCACGACCGCTTCCCGGCCTTGGGCGCATCGCCGGAGAGGCTCGCGTCGGCGATGACGCGCGCGAGCTCGGCGCGCACCGCGTCGTCGTCGCCCTGCGCGGCCAGCGCGGCCAGCTTCTCCAGCGCGGCGTCGAGGCGCTCGCGCGACGGCACCCGCGACGTCGTGCGCAGAATGTGCGGGTGGCGCGACGCCACCGTCTCCTCGCCGTCCGCGACCAGCGACTCGTGGAGTTTCTCGCCCGGGCGCAGCCCGACGAACTCGACCTTGATGTCGCCCGCCTTGTGCCCCGAGAGCGCTATCAGGTCGCGCGCCAACTCCGCGATGCGGATCGGTTCGCCCATCTGCAGGATGAAGATCTCGCCGCCTTCACCCATGAGCGAGGCCTGGATCACCAGCATGCACGCTTCCTTGAGCGACATGAAGTAGCGCGTGGCGTCTTCGTGACTCACCGTCACAGGGCCGCCCGCGCGGATCTGCGCGATGAACAGCGGCACCACGCTGCCGCGGCTCGCGAGCACGTTGCCGAAGCGAACCGAAATCAGCTTGGGGTTGCCCTGGGAATCGTTGCGCGACGCCATCAAGAATTCGGCGAAGCGCTTGCTCGCGCCCATGACGCCGCCCGGTCGCGCGGCCTTGTCGGTCGACAGCATCACCACGCGCGCCACCCCGGCCGCGGCGGCGGCGTCGATCACGTTGCGCGTCCCCACGATGTTGTTCTTCACCGCTTCGGAGGGAAACGCTTCCATGTAGTGGACGTGCTTGTGGGCGGCGGCGTGGTACACGATCTCGGGGCGGTACTGCCGGAACGCGCGCGCGAGCGCGTCGGCGTCGCGCACGTCGACGATGACGGGGACCACGTCGCGCGCGGGATACAGCGCGCGCAGCTCGCGCTCGATCTCGTAAATCTGATTCTCGCCGCGCCCGAGGAGCACGAGCCGCTTGACGTTGAAGCGCCCCACCTGGCGGCAGATCTCGCCGCCGATGGATCCGCCCGCGCCCGTCACCAGCACCGTGCGCCTGTCGAGGAAGCGCGCGATCTCGGCTTCGTCGAACTCGACCGTCTCGCGCCCCAACAGGTCTTCGGGGCGCACGTCGCGAATTTGTTCGAGGTGGACCGGGCCTTTGATGATCTCGAGCAACCCCGGCGCGATGCGATAGGCGACGCCGGCGTCGCGGCACAGCGCCACCACGCGGCGCACGAATTCGCGCCCCGCCGACGGCACCGCGATCAGCACTTCGTCGACGCGCTCGCCGCGCACGATCGCCGGGAGCTCGGCGGTCGACCCCAGCACCGCGAGCCCGTCGACGCGGCTTCCCGCGAGCGCGGGAGCGTCGTCGAGGAAACCGACCGCGAGGTATTGGTCGCGCGCGCGCGACTGCACTTCGCGGGCCAGCATGCGACCCGCTTCGCCCGCGCCGACGATGAGGAGGCGTTTCACCATCGGCGACTAGCGCAGCACCGCGATGGTCTTGGTGACCGCGCCGCCCGGTCCGGACACGCGCACGAGGTAATTACCGCTCGCGACCACGAAGCCGCTCGCGTCGGTCAAGTCCCACGCCACCTGGCCGTTGGTGTCGACGCTGGTCGAGCTCACCAGCACGCCTTCCAGGTTGTACACGTCGACCGAGACCGGCCCCGTGATGTTCTGGATCTTGATGTCGTTCTGCCCGCGGCTGCGATACACCGGGTTGGGGTACAGGTAGACCTTCGAGAGGTCGGTCGTTGTGCTCGGCGCCGGCGTGTAGTCGAGCACCGAGAGCCCCGACAGCGTCCCTATATAAAGGATGTCCTTGGTCGGGTGCATGACGAGCGCGCGGCAGTCCGCGTTCGAGAGGGGCGTGATGATCGAGAGCGGGTAGCGCAGGTCGGCGAGCGAGGCGACGTAGGCCGCGGCCGTGGTGTAAGCCTGGATGTCGGCGAAATCGTCGCGCGCGATCTTGTTGATGCCGAGCTCGGTCGCCACCCACAGGTTTTCGTCGTGGTCGAGACTCACGTCCCGCACCTTCGCGCTCAAGATGCCGGCGCCGATGCCAGTGTAGACGGGGATCTCGTCGACGACGCGCGGCGGATTGGCGGACGGATTGCTCGACGGGTACTTGAAGAGCCCGTCCTCGGTAGCGATGAACAGCGTGTTGTCGCTGCGCAGCTCGATGGCGCTCACCGTCGCCGCCGCCGGCAGCACCGTCGACGGCACTCGCGTCACCCACGAGTCGCCCGCGGTGTCGAGGATCGTGGGCCAGTCGAATCCGTCGAGCGCCCAAATCTGGATGCCCAGGGTGCGGTACGCGATGTACGCGAAATTGCGCCCGAAGGCCACGTCGACCACGTCCCCCGACAGCATGCGCGCGTCCTTGAGCGGATTCATCTGGAACCACTCGCTGCCGTCGCGCGAGAGAATATTGATTCCGTCGACGTCACTCATGAACCAGCGGTTCCCCACCGGGTCTTCGACCGCGCGCTGCAACCGCGTCGAACCCAGGGTTTCGCCGCCGCCGCTACCCGCGGGGTGGCGCGTCCACGTGTCGTTCGCATAATTCGCGTCGCGGCGATCGTCGAGCTGGTCGAGAGTCACGTTCGGGAGTGAGCAGAACCACTTGTAGCCTTGCGTGTCGGCCAGCATGGCGAGGTTCGCCGACGGGTGGCTCGGGACCTCGATCCCGGGGATCGCGGAGTTGTAGTTGACCCACGTCCCCGCCGTCGTGAGCTTGCCGGCGTAGAAATTCATGAACATGCACCACAGCGACCCGTCGACGTCGAACGAAAAGCGGCGCAGGTCGCTCCCGCCCGGCGAATCGGCGAACAAGTTGGTCATGGTGGTGCCGTCGAAGCGAATCAAATTGGCGCCGCGCTGCTCGGAGGGCTGCACGCTGCCAAAGTACACGTCGCCGTTCTCGACCACGGCCAGCCCGCGCGCCTGGTTGGTGCCGCCGCCGCCCGGGAACACGTAGTTCGCGGTGATGCTCCCCATCGGGAATTGGTTCCACACCGCGCCGGTGCCGGTGTACTCGCACAGGTTGCGCGTGCTGCCGGCCCACATGGTGGTGCCGTCCCACGTGAGCCCGTAAATCTGCCGCGTGTCGGGGCCGACATCGGTCCACGACGAGTCGCTGGGGTCGAAGCGCCACACGCCGTCGTTGGTGCCGACCCAAATGGTGGTACCGTCGGTGCCGAGCACGTTCGCGACGGTGGGCGCGCCGGTCGGGCGCCGAATCAGTCCGAAGCGATCCAGCACCGCGACGCCCGCGTTGGTCGCGAGCCACGCATGGTCGCCGTCGGCCAGCACGTCCTTGACGTCGTCGTCGGGAAGCCCATCGCGCTCGAAGTAGCGCGCGGATGCAAAGTCGTTGCGAATGGTGCCCGCGCCGGGGTTGGCGCCGTACACGATGTCGTCGCCCCACATCGCGATCGCGTTGACCGTGTTGCTCGAAAGACCGTCGATCTGCGAGTTGAGCGAACGCACCAGCGACGGCGCGCCGCCCGAGAAGCGCACCTTGGCGACGCCGAAGTCGGCGGTGCCGATGTAGAGATTGTCGTCGGCGTCGAAGGCGAGGCAGCGCATCGCGTTCGACGGAATGCGCGGAATGTTGGCGAACTGTTCGAACTCGCCGCGCGCGACGTCGTACAACACCAGCCCGCCGAACGTCGCCATGTACAGCACGCCGTCCTTGTACACGATCTCGTTGATCATGCTGGTGTCGAGATGGTTGACCCACTTCACCTGCGCGGGCGCGGGCGTGGCCGCGGCGCACGCGAGCGCGGCGGCGACCCACTTGATACCAAGCAACCGTCGGGGGCGGTGCGAAGACTTAGCGAACATACGAATCCCCCTGTGTGCGAAGCGCCGCGCCGCTCTCGCCGCCGACCACGTCGAGGACGCGGCGCCGGCCGAGCAGCATGGGCACGATGGTGGCGACGAGAATCTTGGCGTCTTCGAGCAGCGACCAGTTTTGCACGTAGGCGGCGTCCTGCACGAGCAGGACCTCGCGCGGCACGGGGCCGCTCCCGGTGCGCCACGACCCGGTGACGCCGGGGCGCGCGTCGAAACGAAAACGCGCCACGCCTTCGACGTAACGCGCATCCTCGACGCGCAGCGGGTACGGTCCCACGATGCTCATCCTGCCGATGACGACCAGCCAGAACAGGGGAAGGTTGACGAAGTCGGACGGGCCGTTCGATTGCTGATTTCCGGCCACGGGCACCGCGATGGACTCTCCGCGGGCGCCGAGCCTCTCGCCGACGACGAAGGGTTTGCGCGCCTTCGAAAACGCGTACAGCGAGTATAGCACATAGAACGGCGCCGAAACCACCGCGAAGGCCGCCCCGAAGACCACGTCGAGCGCGCGCTTGGCGATGCGGGTCGCGAAGTAGCGCGCGTCGCGCGGGTACAGGATCACGGGGCGCCCCTGGAGGTCGCCCACGCGCGCCTTCTGGAACACCAAGCCCGCGTAGTCGGTCAGTACCATGACGTCGACGATGCGACGGCGCGCGAGTGCCAGCACGTCGGCCATCTGCTCGTCGCTGACTGCGCCCGGGAGCACCACGATTTGCTGGATGCGGTAGCGGTCGACGATGCGCTCGAGGTTCTCGAGCGGCCCCAGCGTCCCGGTCAGGATCTCGTCGCTCTGGCCCGCGGTGTCGATGACGCCCACCACGTCGATCCCCATGGCGTCGTCCTGCACCAGCGTGAGCTCGACTTCCTTCGCGCGCGACTTGGGACCGATCACGCACGCGCGCTTCAGGTCGACCTTCTGCGCGAGCAGGCGCCGGTGCACGCGCCGCACCGACCAGCGCAGGAGCCACGTGTACGCGATCGCGAACGGGACCAGGAACGCCACCACCATACGCGAATAGGTGCGAATCTGGCTCAGGTAGGTGCTGGTCATGAGCAACACCGACGCGAACACGATCGCGCGCCCCAAATCGAACAGCTCGTCGACCGCCTTGGTCTCGCGCCGAATGCGGTACAGCCCTACCGCCGCGAAGGTGAAGACGAACAGCAAGTTCTCGAACACGATGAAACGCTCGTACGCGCTCACCGCGAAAATCGGGTTGGTGAAGATGTCGGCCAGGATGACGCGCAGGTAGTAGGCCGAGAAGAAAGCGGCGTTGAACGCGATCACGTCGAGCACGAGGAACAGGAGCACCTTCGCCACTTCGCGGTAGCGCTTGAACAGGTAGGCGACGCCTCCCCACTTCTCGTAGTAGCGCACCAGGCTCGCGAGGTGGGCGACGAAGGAGCGGTTGAGCACCGTCTGCGCGCTCTCGCGCTTGTAGCCGTGCTCGACGACGGCGTCGGCGACGTACACCACCGAGAGCCCGCGCTGCTTCATGCGGTAGCACCAGTCGACGTCCTCGAAGTAGAGGAAGAAGCGCTCGTCCATCATGCCCACGCTGTCGACGGCTTCGCGCCGCACGAACATGGCGGCGCCGAGGAGCCAGTCGACCTCGCGCGTACTGGCGTGGTCGAAGTCGAGCATCAAGTGGTCGCGCACCGGCTTGGGATTCTTGAACAGCTTCCCAAGCGGCGTGCGGCGCAGCACCAGCACGGCGAAGGTGTAGAAGCGGCGGCACGACAGCTGCACGGTGCCGTCTTCGAACACCAGCTTGGGCCCCGCAATGCCGACGCCCGGGTTGGCGTCCATGTACTCGAGCAGCTTGGCGACGGCGCCGCGTTTCACCACGGTGTCGGGGTTCAGGATGAACAGGTAGCGCGCGCGCGCTTCGCGGATGCCGACGTTGACGCCCTTCGAGTAGCCGACGTTGTCGCGCCCCGCGACCACGCGCGCCCACGGGAACTCGCGCCGCACCAGGTCGGGGGTGCCGTCCGCGCTCGCGTTGTCGACCACGACCACTTCCAGGAGCCCCGACTGCACGTCGGGCGCGAGCGACGCCAGGCACGCACGGATGACGTTCGCGCTGTTGTAGGTGACGATGATGACGGAGACGCGCACGGGCTACGGAATCCTCCGGCGCAGCGACGCGAAGCGGAGCTTCCACACCATGAAGGCGGCTTCCCAAATGATGCGGCGCGACATCTTCGACGCCCCCACCAGGCGGTCGGTGAACACGATCGGGATCTCCACGATGCGGAACTTTCGCTTCCAGGCGTGGAAGTTCATCTCGATTTGGAACGAGTAGCCGTCGCTCTTGATCTGGTCCAGGGGCAGCGCCATCAGCACTTCGCGGCGGAAGCACTTGAATCCGCCGGTGGCGTCGTGGAGCGGCATGCCGGTGACGACGCGCGTGTAAATGTTGGCCGAGATGCTCAAGATCAGGCGCGAGAGGGGCCAGTTGACCACGGTGACGCCCTCGACGTAGCGCGACCCGATGACGAGGTCGGCGTCCTGCGCGCGCGCGAGCAGGCGCGGGACCGCCTGCGGGTCGTGCGAGAAATCGGCGTCCATCTCGAACACGAAGCGCGCGCCGGTGTTGGCGAGCGCCCACTTGAAGCCGGCGATGTAGGCGGTGCCGAGCCCGAGCTTGCCCTCGCGGTGGATGGCGTGGACACGCGGCTCGCGCGCCGCGATCTCGTCGACGATGCGCCCGGTGCCGTCGGGCGAGTTGTCGTCGACCACCAGCACGTCGACGTCGATCGGGAGCGCCAGCAGCGCGCGAATCAATCGCTCGATGTTGTCGCGCTCGTTGTATGTCGGGACT